>JBDSFA010000438.1:0-5234 GCA_039919785.1 Dokdonella sp.
TCAAATCGATACACAGATGGTCGAAGGCGATCGCGCAATGATTTGCGGAGAATGCGTTCAGCGTTTTCATGCCCTGCTGACAGGGCAACCCGGGAAAGGCGGGTCGGGCGAATGAACAGCGCACAGCACCTCATCGAAGTCGAAAAACTCGAAGCCTGGTACGGCCGTCGGCGCGTGCTGCATGGCATCGACTTCTCGGTGCAGCCTGGCGAAATCCGCGTAATCATGGGCGGCTCGGGTTCGGGCAAGAGCACCTTGTTTCGTCATCTGCTCGGCTTGCAGCGGCCGGTCAGCGGCAGCGTGAAGCTGTTCGGCATCGACCTTCGCAATGCCAGCGAACGCGAACTACTCGACGTGCGCAAACGCATCGGCGTGTCGTTCCAGGGCGGCGCGCTGCTCACGTCGCTGAGCGTCGGCGAAAACGTCGCGCTGCCTTTGCGCGAACATACGACGCTCGACGAGTCGACGATCCGCATCATGAGCCGGATCAAGCTTGAAGTGGTCAATCTAGGCGGTTTTCAGGACCTCATGCCGAGCCAGCTTTCCGGCGGCATGGTCAAGCGTGCGGCGTTGGCCAGGGCCATCGTGATGGACCCGCGCCTGCTGTTTTTCGACGAACCCTCAGCGGGTCTGGATCCTGTCGTTTCAGCAGAACTGGACGAGCTGATCCTGCGCCTGCGCGATGCGCTGCGCATGACCATCGTGGTGGTCACGCACGAACTCGAAAGCGCGTTCAAGATTGCCGACACGATCACCGTGCTGGATGCGGGCGAGATCCTCATGACCGGCACCGTTGCGCAGGTGCGCGCGGCCGACAATGAGCGTATCCAGAATCTTCTGAATCGCCGACCGCGTGAGGTGCACGTCGACGCGGATGCATATCTGAAACGCTTGACCGAAGAAGAAGCCTGATAAAGTTCATCGGGATGACCTCAAAACCATGCCGTCACTCGCGCTTTCTCGGGAGCGAAGGCGAGGAAACTGAATCCTTGGGGATGCCGTGAAGCGCGACACCAGCAACTACGTACTTGTCGGCGCCGTGGTCGCCGCTGCGATCGTGCTTCTGCTGGTCGGCCTAGCCCTGATCACCGGTCGCACGGTTGCGAGCGACGATTACGTCGTACGCTATCGCAACGTGACGGGCCTGCGCTACGGCGCGCCCGTGTTCTACCAGGGTTACCGCATCGGCGCGGTCGGCGCGGTGACGCCGGAACGTGATGCCGCGGGCACGCGTTACAAGGTCACGCTGGCCATCCGCCACGACTGGCCAATCCCGAGCGACAGCCCCGCGCGCCTGCAATCGAGCGGTCTGCTGGCCGATGTCTCGATCGGCATCCGCGAAGGCGTGAGCCACGACATGCTCAAAGCCGGGGGTGAACTGAAGGGCGAGGAGGGCGCGGATATCTTTGCCGCGATGAATGAACTGGCCGGGCAGGTCAGCGAGCTCACGCGTACGCAGATTTCGCCGCTGATCCAGACCTTGTCGCAACGCGTCGATTCGATCACCGGCACGATCGACAAATCTGCACCGATCGTGATGGAACAGACACGTGCCCTGCTCGATCGCATGAACCACGCATCCGATGCGCTCAATGAAGTGCTCAAGCCGGAAAACCGCGCTGCGGTGGCTGCGATTCTCGGTGAAGTGAAGGGCCTCACGACCGAATTGCACAAGACGCGCGGGACGCTCGATCAGGCGCTCGGGGATCTTGCCGGCATTGCGAAGGATAATCGCTCGGATGTGCGTCGCTCGGTGCAGGATCTGAGCAGCGTGCTGGAAGCGCTGTCCAGCCGCATGGACGTGATCACGCATCATCTCGAATCATCGAGCCGCAATCTCGACGAATTCAGTCGCGAGATCCGCAAGGCACCAAACCGCCTGATCATCGCGCCGAAAGCCGATCAGCTGCAGGACGAACCGCAATGAACATGCGCATGCCGATCTTGTTTGTCCTGCTTGTTCTCGCTGGCTGCGGCGCAGCGACGGTGCCGGATTTCACCTATTTCCGACTGCCGCGACCACAGCCGGTTGAGCCCTTGGCGTCGCCGCTGTTTCGCGATTCGTTCGTTGTCGATGTATTCGGTGCGGATGGCCTGTATGCGGATCAGGCGCTGATCTACGCACTCGATCCGGGTGCGCAGCAACTTCGCCAGTACCACTACCAATTGTGGACCGATCCGCCGACGCGCATCCTGCAGAGACGCCTGATCGCGCAATTGCGCGAAAGCGGTATGGCGCAGCAGGTCACCGACGAATTGCCGGCGAGCCAGGAAGCAATCCGCATCAGCGGAATCATCCTGCGCTTTGATCGGGTGCCGATCGAAGGGGGTGGGTTCAGCGCGGCCGTCGCCTTGAAGTTGCGCGCAAACGGCCGCGACGGCATGCCCTTGGTCGACGATTTCTACCATGCCGAAGTGGCCGCCGCGGGTGCCGGCATGCAAGCGACCGTCGATGCATACGGCGCCGCGCTGGACACGGTTTTCGCGCAATTCCGTGCCGATCTGATCAAACGCCGGGCCGCCGCGCATGCGGGATGAGGCCAGTCTGCGACGTCTCGCCGAGATGGGCGTCGATGTCTATCTACCGCGCGCAGCAATGCGCGCGGCTGTTGCGTTGCCTTCCGGTGTGGCCGAAGCGTCCGTGGTGCTTGCGTCGACAAGACAGGCTGTGTCCACCCATCCAACCACCAGCTTCGCCAAAGAGTCCATTCGTTCCGCCGAGGTGCTCCTGCTCACGGATGTCGAATCGCCCGTTGCAGGCAAGTTGCTCGCGGATGTCGCGCGCGCACTGCGGTTTGCACGCGTCGCGTGCACGTCGGCTCATGCGCGCGACGAATCCGCGATCGGCTCTGCTTTGGGCTTGGTCATGTTCGGCGATGCGCAGGCTCGCGCGGTCGGTGCACTGCTGCCAGCCAATCGTCAGAGCGAGATCGGCTGGGTGGTCGGGTCGGGATTGGCGGCGCTTGCCGTCGATGCCCACGCCAAGCGCGCGTTATGGAGCGAGTTGCGCAGGATGACGCGCAGCATCGCCCAGATCCGTCAGCGAACGCTTGCTGCAGACGCGGCGGGCGGCGATCATCGCGGACACTGAACCCGCAGGCAAGATCGACGTCAACGTGGTTGCCATCCTCAAGCCCAGTCTGCCGGAATTCCGCCGAATGCAGCCGGAAGACCTCGACCGCGTCGCCGCGATCGAAGCGGCGTCGTACCCGTTTCCGTGGAGCCGCGGAATCTTCCAGGATTGCCTGCGCGCCGACTACGAATGCTGCGTGCTGGTGGAGTCGGACGAGATCGTTGGCTACGGCGTTCTTTCGACGGGAGCAAACGAGGCGCACATCCTCAACGTCTGCGCCGCGCCCGAGTGGCAAGGCAAGGGACTTGGACGTCGCATCGTCAAGCGTCTGCTCGATCTGGCGCGCTGGCACCACAGTGAACGGGTCTACCTCGAAGTGCGTCCCTCCAATCCGAATGCGATCGCTCTGTATGAGTCGATTGGCTTCAACGAATTCGGTCGTCGCCCGAATTACTACCCGGCGAAGAAAGGGCGCGAGGATGCGCTGGTGATGGCGATGGAGTTGCTGGATCCTGCGCAATAGCGGATCACGCGACGGCTGAACCTGTGGTCGCGCCGCTGGCTTGGTGGCGCGGCGGCTGTGCGGCGCGGTTGGTTTTCCATTCGTTCGTCCACTTCCTGGTTTTTGTGCCGGTCACCGCCGTCTCGCGCATGCCATCATGCGTCATGCGCATCTCCGCGGCCATTCGCCTTACATCTTTGCAAGGCTTGCGAGTTGTTCGCGCAGGGCAGCGAGCGTCGTGGTGAAATCCGTGAGGCGCTGCTTCTCCTGCTCGACGACGGCCGGTGGCGCATTCGTGACGAAGGTCGACGTGCCGAGCTTGCCGTTGCATTTGACGATTTCGACGTCGATACGCTTGATCTCTTTTTCAAGGCGCAGCTTTTCCGCCCCGAGGTCGATCAAACCAGCGAGCGGGATCAGCAGTTTCAACTTGCCGACGATTGCCGCGGCGGCCGGCGGCTCTGTCTCGCCAGTGTCGAGCCATCGTTGCGATTCTGTGCGCGCGAGGAACGCGATCTGCGCCACGAACTTTGCCGTACGTGCGCGATCGCTGCTGTTGCCATTCACATAAAGCAGCGGAATGGTCTTGCCGGGCGGGATGTTCATCTCGCTGCGGATGCGACGCAGCTGGCTCAATACCGCCTTCAGCCATTCGATTTCGGCAGTTGCCGCTTCGTCGATCGCGAAATCACCCGCGCGCGGGTAGACGCACTGCGAGATGCTCTTGGTCGAGAAGTCCGGCATGGATGCCGGTTTGTCCTTTGCAGTCAGGGAGGATCGCGCCAGAACAGGTGCGACTTCATGCCAGATTTCCTCAGTCACGAACGGCGTGATCGGATGCAGCGCACGCAGCACCGCTTCGAGCACGACCAACAGGGTGCTCCGCGTCGAATCCGCGGCGATGTTGTCATCGCCATTCAATGCAGGTTTTGCAAGTTCGAGGAACCAGTCACAGTATTCGTTCCAGACGAATTCGTAGAGCGCTTGCGCAATCAGATCGAAGCGGTAAGTCGCGTAGTGCCCCTCGACTTCGGCCAGCGTGTGATGCATGCGGGTCAGGATCCAGCGCTCCGCCTCGGTCGCCGGCGCCTCGTCCAATTCCGAATCCCGAATCCCGAATCCCGGCTCTTCGCAATTCATCAATACGAAACGCGCTGCATTCCACAACTTGTTGCAGAAATTCTTGTAGCCTTCGGCGCGCTTGAGATCGAAGTTGATCGTACGCCCGTAAGTGGCGAGCGCCGCGAACGTGAAGCGCATCGCGTCCGCGCCAACCGCTGCGATGCCGTCGGGATAATCCTTGCGGATGCGTTTCTCGACTTTCTCGCGCACCTGCGGAATGAGCAGGGACGCGGTCGATTTCTTCACCAGGGACTCGAGGTCGATGCCGTCGATGAGGTCAAGCGGGTCGATCGTGTTGCCCTTGGATTTGGACATCTTCTGGCCTTCCGCATCACGCACGATCGCGTTGATGTAGACCTCGCGGAATGGCACCGAGCCTGTGAAGTACTGCGTCGCCATGACCATGCGCGCGACCCAGAAGAAGATGATGTCGAAGCCGGTGACCAGCACGTTGCTCGGCACGAATGCCTTGAACTGCTCCCACTCGTTCGCGCGCTCCGGCGTCTCGCCGGGCCAGCCCATGGTCGAGAACGGCCA
>JBDSFA010000101.1:0-3335 GCA_039919785.1 Dokdonella sp.
TAGGACACTCCATTCGGGGGCGAGACGGACGCACCCCACGCGGAGTTTGCTTGGCCGGATCAGCGGCCGCCTTTGCCCTTGGTCATTCTCGGAAGTAGCCACGCCAAGCAAGCGGACGGGTGGCGCAAGGCGGGGTGGCGAGTGTTGTCTTGATCAGCCATTCCGACCGACGTGTGAACGAGGGGCACATCCATGCTGGCGTCTGGTAATGGCATTCCGCTGACGATGCGGATTCACGCATGCTTCACGCTGCCGTCGCCCAAGGCTTGATCTTCGCCAGCGTCGTCGCAAGCATGTCCTTGGCGATCTCCGTGTCGTAGCGGACCTGCCCGCGCAGCCAGTAGCCCTCGGACAGGCCGAAGAACCGGCACAGGCGCAGATCGGTATCCGCCGTGATGGCGCGGCGGCCGGCGACGATTTCGCCGATGCGCTGGGCGGGCACACCGATCTCCTTGGCCAGCCGATAGTTGCTGAGGCCCATGGGTTTCAGGAATTCCTCGACGAGGACTTCGCCGGGATGAATGGGAGGGAGCTTTCTGGTCATGGCCGATTTCCTTCAGTGGTAGTCCACGATTTCGACGTCCTTCGGGCCGTCCGCTGTCCACACGAAGCAGATGCGCCATTGATCGTTGACGCGGATACTGTGCTGGCCTTTGCGCTTGCCGCGCAATGCCTCCAGTCGGTTGCCCGGCGGCACACGCAGATCGTCCAATCGCGCCGACCAGTCCAGTTGCTCCAGCTTGCGCCGTGCCACGGTCTGGAACGTGGTGAAGCGTGCCACGCGCTCGCGCCGGAACAGGGACTCGGTATCGGCGCACTTGAAAGATCGGATTGTCACTGTCGAATAATATTCTAAGACAATAATAACGTAAAGCGTTACTACGCGGTCTTTTCGGTCCGGGAGGCTGGCTTTCGGCAAGGGCATTCCGGCCGAGCAGGCGCTTGGCAAAACGCGCTCAGCAAAGCACGCTTCGAGTTCCGCGCTCGGACGACCTGTTCAACTTCGGTCTCGATCCCGAGAAGGCCGAGGAGTACCGCGACGAGACCGTGTCAATCAAGCAAGTGTCGGATTGATCGAAGTCGCCAAATTCAACTTTGCAGGGCGGCCCAATTCTCCAGCCGCAGCCCCTCGATGCGCTCGAATGCACGATCGTTGCTGACCAGCGTCAGATCCAGTGCAAGCGCATGCGCAGCGATCATCTGGTCCAGTGTATTGATGCCGGCGCCACGCTGTTCCAGATCGGTGCACAGGACGACGTGACGGTCGGCGACGGCGTTCCGCCCCGCTCATGGCGTCTTGTCATCCCCGAACAAGGCGTCGAGCGTGGTGGATGCGGTGTGTGGCTGCGGTCGGCCAGAAAATCGTCGGAATTGCTTGCGGCGTCGACGAAGGCGAAGAATGCCTGTCAGTCACCTGGACGACGAGACAGCGCCACGTCGCCGGTGTCAGGATCGCGGCGGATGTAGACCGCCGGGGCCCACTGACGGCCGATATTGCGCCAGGCTACGACGACATCACCAGCGCGATCGGTGCAGCGATGATCGACTGATACGGTATGGCGATGCTGTGTTTTGGGACGCCAAAGGAACACCTCGGCCTGCCGGACAAGCAGGACGTGCGCGACGGCATCATCACCTATAAGATTGCCGCGCACGCCGCGGATCTTTCCGAAGGTCACCCAGCCGCGCAGGCGCGCGACAATGCGCTCTGCAAGGCGCGTTTCGAATTCCGCTGGGACGACCCGTTCAACCTTGGCCTCGATCCGGAAAAGGCTAAGGAATTCCACGATGAAACCCTGCCGAAGGACGCGCACAAGGGCGCGCATTTCTGCTCGATGCGCGGCCCGCACTTCTGCTCGATGAAAATCACCCAGGACGTGCGTGATTACGCCAAGGCGCAGGGCGTTGCCGAAGGTGAAGTCCTTGCCAAAGGCATGGCTGAAAAGGCGCTGGAGCTCCGAGCCAGCGGTGCCGAAATTTACGTTCCAGAGTGATTGATCGATGAAGCTTCCCGTTCCATTTATCCAATTGCCGTTGCAGTTCGATGCCGAACGTCTCGCGAGCGAAGTGCTGGCCTATGGTCCGGAGCACTGGCGCGAACATCCGCAGAAATATCCGGGCAACCTGTGGTTGCCGCTGCTGGCATCCGGTGGCGATCCGGCCAAGGAAACCATTGCCGGGCCGATGCGGCCGACGTCGTATCTGCGCGAGTGTCCTTACCTGATGCAGGTGATGTCGCGCCTCGGTGCGGTATGGGGGCGCACGCGGCTGATGAAGCTGACCGCGCAGGCCGAAGTCAATCCGCATTTCGACGTGCACTACTACTGGCGATCGCGCATGCGTGTGCACGTGCCGATCGTGACGCAGTCCTCGGTGCGCTTTCGCTGCGGCGACGAAGAAGTCCACATGGGCGCGGGCGAGTGCTGGATCTTCGACACATGGCGACGCCACCGCGTGGTCAATCCGAACGATTCCGAGCGTATCCATCTCGTCGCCGATACCGTCGGCAGCGATGACTTCGGCGAACTGCTGCGCGACGGCCGCATGTCAGGCGGCGTGCCGGAGCCGCCGCGTTGGCGCCCGCAGTTCGTCGCGCCGACCGACGAGAGCGATCCGCCGCTGCGCATGGAAACGGAAAACGTGCCGATCGTGATGACGCCGTGGGAACTGCGCGAGCACCTCACGTTCCTGCTCAGCGAGTCGCGTCCGCATCCGCAACTGGAAATGGCCAAGGCCGTAACAGCACGTTTTCTCGGCGCGTGGTCGGCGCTGTGGTCGGAATTCGGCGCGGCCGAGGCTGGCTGGCCGGGCTATCGCAAGGCGTTGACGACGTACGAGCGGTGGCTGCTGGCCAACGCCAACGAAATACCGCTGCTCAACGAATCGCTGCTGGTCAATGCGATGCGCATCATGGTTCTGTCGATGGCGCTGAGTGACAAGAAGCTCGCCGATGGCGACGAACTGCGCCAGACCACGATCGCGCTGCCTGAAACGCCGGCCGCAGCGGGCACGCGTTCCGGCGGCGAGACGCAATTCGATCGCCCGGTGTTCATCATGTCGCCGCCACGTTCGGGTTCGACGTTATTGTTCGAAACGCTCGCGCAGGCGCGCGACGTATACACGATTGGCGGCGAAAGCCACGCGCTGATCGAAGGCGTGCCGGAGCTCAATGTTGTCGCGCACAATTACGATTCGAACAGGCTCGACGCCGATATCGCAATGCCGGCGCTCGCTGAGATGCTGCGGCAACGTTTTCGGTCGGAGCTGCGTGATCGCAACGGCACGCGCCTTGGCGGCCAGGCCGGACGCTTGCTCGAGAAGACGCCGAAGAATTC
>JBDSFA010000129.1:0-7167 GCA_039919785.1 Dokdonella sp.
CGAGGATCCTGAAAGTAGGCTTTAACGCGTTCGGGTGACCGACCAATCGTCGCCATGTGATCTTCGGTTGCGACGCGCAATTTTGCTTTTGTGCGAGCAGGTACCTTGCTGCGAATGACGTGTTTGAGATCGGCGTTCAATCGTTCCTCCGGGTTTAATTCCGGGCTGTAGCTGGGTAGGTAGAACACCTCGATTTCGTCGACGTGTAACCTCAGCCATTCTTTCACCGGCTTGCAATGGTGGACACCCAAGTTGTCGAGAATCAGGAACACTTTGTGCTTGGTATCGTCGATCAATGCTTTGAGAAATTCGATGAGTTTCTCGTGATTGAAATTCCCGTCGATAATCATCCAGCGCGCTTTTCCTTGGTTGGTCACGCTGGCCAGCATGGATAGTTTTTGTCGGGTGCCGCCGACCGCCATCACAACAGGCGTCTTTCCCTTGGGGGCGTAGCTGCGGCCACGCACATCTGTATTCACCAGCGCGGTTTCATCACCCCAATGGATCTCCGCACCCTCGTTTTTAGCCCGTTCGGCGATTGCTGGATAGTCTTCTTCCAACCAGGTGCGCACCGCCTCAGGGGATTGCTCGTAAGCGCGCTTGATGGGTTTTTGTGGGGTGAAGCCCCAGCGTGCCAAATACTTGCCGACCGAACGCAGATGCAAGGTGACTTTGCATTCGCGCTCGATCAACTCCTTCACCGCGGCACGGCTCCACAGCGCGAATTCCATCTTCAGTTGCTCGGGGCGTTTGTCGCAGATCGTGTGCTGGATATTTGCTTCCTGTTCGGCACTCAGTCCTCGTTTGTCGCCCACTCGACGACCACGAATTTGAGGGGCCAATGCCGCTATGCCGCCTGCCTTGAAGCGATCGATAATCTTGCATGTCGCTGAGTAACTCAGGCCAACATCCAGAGCAATTTTTCGCTTATTGATCTTGCGTTTGTACGCCCGAACCACTTGGCGGCGGCGCTCATGTTGTTCGTCCGGACTGATCCGGCGTGCGTCTTCTTTGTCCATGAAAGATGAGACCACAAGAAACACAGGAAGTTCCGACTATTTATGGGCCTGATCTATAAATCCTCCCCTTGAAGGGAGGACTTCAAAGCGGCGCGCTCCAGCCCTCTTCATCGCGAGGACTTCAAAGCAGCGCGCTCAAGCCCTCCCCTTCAAGGGGAGGGTTGGGTGGGGATGGTGTTCGACACAAAACAAGCATCGCGGCAGAAGCCGCACCCAAGGGTGTCACTACGCCGCCTGCGCGAGGCGCAATCCGAAGTCGAGGATCGGTCCGACGATCAGCACGCGCGCAAGCAGGATCACCAGCCACACGAGCATCGGTGAAAAATCGAGGCCGCCCAGTGTCGGCAGGCGCCTGCGCACGGGGCGCAGAATGGGTTCGATCAACTGGTGTACCAGGGGCACGATCGGATTGGAGCGTGCGACGCTGATGAACGAGAGCAGCACGTAGACGAGCATCACGCCCAGATACAGCATCAGCACGAAGTCGATCAGGTCGGCCAGCGCCATCACGACGAGGCCGAGTATTCCGAGGCCTTGTCCGGCCAGTGCATACAACAGCGCGAGCTTGATCGCGGTCAACAGCCACGCGAGCAGGATGCCGCCGATGTCCAGGTTGCGCCATGCGGGAATCACCTTGCGCAGTGGCATCAGCACCGGATTGGTGAGTTTGTAGAGAAACTGGCAGATCGGATTGTAGAAATTCGCGCGCACGATTTGCAGCAGCACGCGCAACACGAGCAGTGCGATCAGCGCACCGAACGCGAAGTTGATCAGGATCTGGCCGGCGTTGGCGAAGTAACTCATCGTGTTCGGTGGATCTCGTGAGATTGCAGCAGCGAAATCGAATCATCGGTTGTGGGATCGGCTTTAGTTGCGATGCTCTCATGAAAAAAGCATCGCGGCTGAAGCCGCTCCCACAGACAGTTGCGCCCGCAGCATGATCAGGAATATTTTTCGGACAATTCGCGCCCGCGTCGGGTTGCCGCCTCAATCGCGCTGGCAACGAGATCGCGCAGGCCGCCATTCGCGAATACGTCCAATGCCGCGGCGGTGGTGCCGCCCGGCGAAGTCACGCGCTCGCGCAAGACCGTCGGCGGCTCGCCATCCTCGACCAGCATGCGTCCGGCACCGAGGCAGGTTTGCTTGGCCAGCGCGCGCGCGGTTGCCCGCGGCAGACCTTGCGCGACCGCGGCATCTTCCAGAGCCTCGACCAGCAGGAAGAAGTACGCCGGTCCCGAGCCCGACAGCGCGGTGACCGTGTCCATCAGGTCTTCGTGGTCGATCCATACCGTGCTGCCCGCGCTGCCGAGGATCGCCTCGGCCTGCGCCCGTTGCTCGGCACTGGCGGCATCATTCGCAAACAATCCGGTCGCGCCGGCGCCGATCAGGGCGGGCGTGTTCGGCATGCTGCGCACAATGGGAAGTTCGTTGCCGAGCCAGTCACGCAGCTGTTCGATGCGGATGCCGGCGGCAATGGAAATCACCAATGGCCGCACATCGGCGACAACGTCGGCTATGTTCTCGCAGACGGACTTCAGCACTTGTGGCTTGACCGCCAGTAGCAACACGTCGGCGCCGCGCGCCGCATCACGCGCATGTTCATGCGTGGGTACGTCGAAGTCGCGCGCGAGCGCGGCGCGCAGGTCCGCATTGGGCTCGGCCACGGCAATCGCATCGGCGCGCGTACCGGCGCGGATCAAGGCTCCGATCAGGCTGCGCGCCATGTTGCCGCCGCCGATGAAGGCGATGCGGGAGGGAGAAGGGTGGGGCGAAGCAGGAGACGACATCGGTTCTCCAAGGCGGCAGGTCAGGACGATCGCTGGCGCCGAATAGTAACCCGCAGCCGGCGCCTCAGGTCGGCGGATGTGGTTCGGCGGGCCCGGCTCGTCGCCCGAACAGCAGGCTGCCTACGCGGACCATCGTCGCGCCTTCGGCGATCGCCAGTTCAAAGTCGTCGGACATGCCCATCGACAAGGTATCGATGCCGGCGTTTTTCGTGCGCAGCTCATCGAACAAGGTACGCATGCGCCGGAACGCATCGCGGCGGCGCGCGAGGTCGGGTGCCGGCGCCGGAATCGCCATCAGACCGCGCAAGCGCAAGGCCGGTGTCGCGACGATGCGATCGGCGAGTTCTGCCACCGCGGTCGGCGTGCAACCGGACTTGCTGGCTTCGTCGTCGACATTGACCTGGATCAGAACGTTCAGCGGTGCGCGGTCGTGCGGTCGATAACGCGCCAGCGGCTCGATAACCTTGGCGCGATCAAGGCTCTGCAGCCAATCGAAATGTTCGGCCACTTCGCGACACTTGTTCGATTGCAGTGGCCCGATCAGATGCCATTCGAGAGCGGAATCCAGATCGTTGAGATCAGCTTGTTTGATCAGGGCTTCCTGCACGTAATTTTCGCCGAATACGCGTTGGCCCAGTCGGGCCAGATGGCGGATGGCGGCGGCAGGCTGGGTCTTGCTGACCGCAAGCAGGCACACCGCGCCATCCCGCCCGGCAGCGCTCGCGCGAATGCGCGCCTGTACGTCCTCGTAGGCCACCGCGAAAGAGGGCGGTTGCGAATCACGCTGATCGCCGAGGGTATTTTTCATCATGCTAAAGTGCGCGGTTGGTCGGGTGCAGATACGGTACTGCCGCCCGAGTCGAATCTCCACCAGCGAGACGGGTTGGCAAGATGGACCCGACCAGTCCGGCGAACCCGATGAGAAGTGCATGCATCGTTCGATGATCGAAAATGGGCGCGCGCGCGTTTGCCTGATTGCCATTGCGATCGTGCTGGGCGCCGCGGTTTGCGTAGGCTATCCCATATGGGAACTGCTGACCGAAGGTCCATTTTCGTGGCACGTCTCGCAACCCGGGACGTGGCAAGGCGGCCTTGAAGTGCTGATCCTCGCTGCAGTGATGGTCGCCGTTTCGTGGTGGGTCGACAGCCATCGCTTGCGGCTGGTCCTGTTGCTTGGCCTGGCTGAGCTGTATCTGCGTCGCCACTACGTTGATCTGCCGATCATCGTCGATTTGCTCTATTTTGAACTGCTGGTTGGCGTCGGTGGCCTGGTGGCGCGATGGTTCGGCTTGCCGCCTGCGCACACGATTTCCGACTACCTGAAATTGTTCGTTGCCGGCATCGTGCTGTGGAGTTTCGGAGCATGGCTCCTCTCAGCGTTTGGCGTCGGTTCGGTGCATGCCTTGCGCTGGTACACGCTGGCGCTCGCGTTGCCGGTGCTTGTGGCGCGACAAACTCCGTTGTCCGTCTTTCTGTGGACGAGCAGCTGCCAACTCACGCGCCAGCAGCGATCTGGGGCAATGATCATTGTTGCGTGGCTGTTGTGCCTGGTGGCGCGAACCAATGTCGTTTCCGGGTACGACGCGCTCTGGTACGGTCTTCGTGGCGAATATGTACTCGTCGCCGCGGGCTCCGTATTTTCCTCGTTGGGTCTCGTCGCGCCGGTCCACTACTACCCGAAGCTGTATGAATTGCTGTTGATTCCGGTCAGCGCGCTTGGCGACAGCAGCGTGATCGTCGGTGTCTCCATCCTTACCCTGGCCGTCTTTGCGCTGACGTGTTCGGAATTGCTCAATGAATTGCGCATCAGGACGGGTGAACGCCTGTTGCTCACGGCGCTGTGCATCACTGTTCCGGCGATTGCAAATTCAGCATTGCTGCCCAAACCTGATTTGTTCGCTGCGTGGCTTTTGTTGCTTGCGTGCATTACTGCCGTCCGCTTCGCGCGTGATGGACACCTCGGCGATGGCTGCTGGACCGTTCTGCTATGCGGGCTCGCTTGCGCAAGCAAGCTGACCGCGCCGCCCTATGTCATCGCATTGCTCCTTACCAGCGTATTGACCTGGGTATGGCGCAAACGACCGCGCGGCGATGTGCAGAAGCCCGAAATGCGTTTCGCAGTTTTCATGCTCTCGGTGAGCGTCGTCGTCATTTCGTTGGTCACCTATCGTACTTTCGCCATGACGGGGACGCCGCTGATTGGGCCTCAGCAGGTTGTTGAGTTGCTCGCGAAGCTTGGTTTCACGCTCAAGCCACCGGTTGGTTTGTTGGTAGCTGGCCCGCCCCTTGACTGGCGCGGCGTGCCATGGGTCCTGTTTGACCAGCTGTTTCGCCCGCAGGCCCTGTCACACATGGTGATCAGCTGGATTGGCAATGTCTGGCTGTATCTGCTCGCGATCGCATTCGTTGCGCGTTGGACTCAGCGCAATGTGCTGCCAAACGACGTTCCATGGATCTGGTGGTCGATGCCAATCGTCGGCATTGTCTTGCTGACGACCTTCAGCACACCGACACGCGGCTCGGATGGCGAGTATTTCGTACTGCCGCTTGCGCTGGCCATTTTGCTCAGCGGATACATTGCCCTGCGACAGCTGCAGGAAAGATCATTGCGCGTCCTCTTGGTGATGGTGCTGCCCGCGTTCATCCTGTTTCACGCCGCCTACGGCTTCGTCAGTGCGGCCTGGGCGCCCGGAACGCGTGCACTGGATCTGGACTTCAGCCTCAACGTGCGCGACGCGAAGCGGCAGCGGCGGGCTGTCTTCGAATGGACCGGTATTTCGCGCATCGCCGAGTATCTGCAAAAAGTTCCCGATGCCGCGCGCGTCGTGGGCTACGTGCCGGAGGAAGCCGGTTTTCGTCTGCAGGCGACCTTCGAGCATTTGATTTACTACAGCTACTGGTTCCCAGCGCCGCTGCAGGACCCGGATACTTTTCTGCGCTATCTGCAGGATCATCGTATCGACTACTTGATTTTGCCCAAGCCCGATGCCGCTATCGGTCACGAACGCATCGAGCCGGCTGTGGCCGCCGCTGCAAGGCAACTGGACACCATGGCGGACGTACGTCTGATCGACGATCTTCGCTTTGTGCTCTACGATCTTTCCACTGTTCACGCATCGAAGCGGTTCCAACCCAATCCCTAGGGTTCTCGCGGCAGCGAAAAAGGGGCCATAGCTGACCGGCAACGGGCCATCCGCGCGGAATGCGGGTACGCGCGGATTGTGCGGCAGATGCACATTGCAGGAATCGAAGATCTGCAAGCTATACTTCGGTAGCGGCGTGGGCCGCGCGTTTATCGGGGGATCGTATGGATATTGCCGAACTGCTGGCTTTTTCGGTCAAGAACAAGGCGTCCGACCTGCATCTGTCTGCGGGTCTGCCACCGATGATCCGCGTCGATGGCGACGTGCGCCGCATCAACATCCCGGCGCTCGAGCACAAACAGATCCACTCGCTGATCTACGACATCATGTCGGACAAGCAGCGTCGCGACTACGAAGAGTTCCTCGAGGTCGACTTCTCGTTTGAAATCCCCTCGCTGGCGCGCTTCCGCGTCAACGCGTTCAACCAGAACCGCGGCGCCGGCGCCGTGTTCCGTACGATTCCATCCGAAGTGCTCACCCTCGAAGACCTCGGTTGCCCGCGCATCTTCAAGGAACTGATCGACCAGCCGCAGGGACTGATCCTGGTGACCGGTCCGACCGGCTCCGGCAAGTCGACCACGCTCGCGGCGATGGTCGACCACGTCAACAAGAACGAATACGGTCACATCCTCTCGGTCGAGGATCCGATCGAATTCGTGCACACCTCGCAGAAATGCCTGATCAACCAGCGCGAAGTGCATCGCGACACGCACGGGTTCAACGAGGCCCTGCGCTCGGCGCTGCGCGAAGATCCCGACTACATCCTGGTCGGCGAGCTGCGCGATCTGGAAACCATTCGCCTCGCGCTCACCGCCGCGGAAACCGGACACCTGGTGTTCGCGACCCTGCACACGAGTTCCGCTGCGAAGACGATCGACCGCATCATCGACGTGTTCCCCGCCGGCGAAAAGCCGATGGTGCGATCCATGTTGTCGGAATCACTGCGCGCCGTGATCTCGCAGTCGCTGCTGAAGAAGGTCGGCGGCGGTCGCACTGCCGCACACGAAATCATGGTCGGCATGCCCGCGATCCGCAACCTCATCCGTGAAGACAAGGTCGCGCAGATGTACTCCGCGATCCAGACCGGCAGCCAGTACGGCATGCAGACCCTCGACCAGTGCCTGCAGGACATGGTCAAGCGCGGTCTGGTCACGCGCCAGCAGGCGATGACCTACGCGAAGAACAAGGAAATCTTCAAGTAGCATCGGCTGCAATTTG
>JBDSFA010000218.1:0-3294 GCA_039919785.1 Dokdonella sp.
TGGCGTTGCCGTGCGCCGGCGGCATCGGGTACTTGGGCGCCTCGCCGCATTCAACGGCTTTCCACTCGACGCGCGGGAACGCGGACGTGTAGCAACCGGGAACCGGCCGCTGCAGCTTCAATAGCGATGCGTGCCATGCGGTCTGCGTTCTTGCTATTTCGGGCTTTGTCGCCGAGCTGGCGGATGCAGCCGTCGCTGCCGCGGGCTTGGTTGTCTTCGGTGGAGCCGCGATAGCGACGGACGAAACGAGCCCGATCAGAACGCTGGTTCCGATGAGCATGCCAAGGAACGTGTCGACACGTCGATGCGCTGAACGGACGGGTTGCATAACTGCCTCCTGAAGGGTTGGCTTGCGATCGCTTCAGTGGGCGTGATTGGCCATGAAGCGCTGATCGCTTGGGTGTGGCAATGCCACACATCGGCGATGCCGCGAACGCTGCGCGCATCAAGAACGCGCGTCTATGTGAAGATCGCTAGCGCGTATGTAGGAGAGTTCCTACGCGTGTTGTCGGCGTGCGATGGGGTGAGATCGCATCGCTGAGGTTGTGATCGAGATATTGAAAAAGCGAATGCTCTTTGACCTTGCCCCCGAGAAACGTATCCCTTGCCGTGTGATTCAATCCACGCAAGGAGAACGACATGACGAAGACCACACGAGCGCGCTACACGCTCGAATTCAAGCAAGAGGCGGTTCGGCTGGTCGAGGGTGGCCAGAGCCAAGCCTCGGTGGCCAAAACCTTGGGGCTTGTTGAGCAGACGCTGTTCAACTGGGTCAAGGCGAATCGGCAGGGCCGGCTCAAGGGCGCTGACAGCAAACCGGTAAGCGCCGAGCAGATGGAGATCGCGCGGCTGAGAGCCGAGCTGGCTCGGGTGAAGATGGAGCGCGACATCCTGGGAAAAGCGACGGCGTACTTCGCCAAGGTTGCGAAGTGAGGTACGCCTTCATCCAGCGTCATCGCAAGACGTGGCCGATCACGGTGCAGTGCCATGTGCTGAACGTGAGCGTCAGCGGCTATCACGAGCACATCGCCCGCCAGTCCAACAGCGCACCGCGGCGGCACCTGAGTGACCAGGTCCTGCTGGTGCACGTCAAGGCCATCCACGCTCAGACGAAACGCGCGTATGGGCGGCCGCGCATCTGGCAACAGTTGCGCAAAGAAGGTGTGCGCGTCGGCAAGCAGCGGCTGCAGACATTGATGCACGAGCATGGCATTCGCGCCAAGGGTAGGAAACGGTTCAAGGTCACTACCGACAGCAACCACGATCTGCCGATCGCGCCGAACCTGCTCGACCGCCAGTTCACTGTGACCCAGCCGGACAAGGTCTGGGTCGGCGACATCACCTATATCGACACGGGCGAAGGCTGGCTATATCTGGCCGTAGTGATCGACCTGTTCAGCCGTCAGGTAGTGGGGTGGTCGATGCGTGCGGACATGACGCGTGACATCGTGATCGACGCGCTGCGCATGGCATGGTTCAAGCGCCATCCTGACAAGAAATCAGGGCTTATCTTTCACAGCGACCGCGGCAGCCAATACGCCAGTGAGGACTTCAGAAACGTTCTCAAGGAATACGACATCACCGCCTCGATGAGCCGGCGTGGCAACTGCTGGGACAATGCCTGCAGCGAAACGCTGTTCGGTTCGCTGAAGGTGGAGCGGCTGCACGGCCAGCGCTTCATCACTCGCCGCCACGCCAAGGATGAAGCGCTCGCCTGGATGCTTTGGTACAACCAGTCCCGATTACACTCCACCTTGAACTACGTCAGTCCGATGCAGTTCGAGCACCACTGGCTGGCCGAACAAGTCAAACAAGCCAGTTCATGACCCGGTTATGGGGTACGGAATTCGAGGGCAAGGTCAGGCTAAAGCGTCGCTCTGAAGTCGTCCCCTTGAGGGAGGGCCAAAACGTTGTTTTGAAGTCCTCCCCTGCAAAGCGAGGACTTCGATGGGGATGGTGTGTGCGCGACGCTGAGTCGGCAAAAATTACCTGCGTCTTTGTTGCCCCGTCCCGATAGATCTGAATGGATCTGAACGCCCCCGAAGGGGCGGTCGGCGCGATTCATGGGAGGTTGGCGCAGCAGGGGGTACACCACATGCGCCGATAAGCGCGCTTGCCATCGGTCGGCGTGTGTTTTTTAAACTGGACGTCGCAAACAGGCGCAGTTGTTTTTACAGGGGTGTGCGCATGAGTTTTGTTCCCGTCTCGATTCAGGCTTGCCCGGGCGCGAGGGTGTTGTGCTTTCTGCTGCTGGCAAGCCTTGCCAGCGCGGCGAATGCTGCCTTGCATGTTCCGTCCTCTCAGTCGCCAACGGGGACCGTGCAGCCGAACTTCAACGCCAGCACGTTGAGCGTAACCGACCTCAACGGCGGCGCCGTTCGGCCGGGCGACACGCTCGAATACCTCTTGACTGTGCACAACGACGGCAACGACATCGCGCAGTTCACCTCGATCGACGACACGCTGCCCGCGGGAATTACCTATGTGTCAGGCTCGATGGAGGTGCTGAGTGGCCCGAATGTCGGCGCCAAGACGGACCTTGCCGGTGATGATCAGGCCGAATACGACGCGGCTCAACACAAGCTGACCGCGCGCCTCGGCACGGGAGCCAGCAGTTCGCTGGGCGGCCAATTGGCCGTCGGTCAGCAGACTGCGTTCCGCTTTCATGCGACGGTGGATGCGGCTTGCACCCTGCATGCATCCATTGCAAATCAGGCGGCTATCCACGGTACAGGTGTGCAGAACGGCATTCCCGCTGACACACTCTCCGATGGCGACCCTGGAACTCTCGGCCAGCAGCCGACGACTGCCAGCGTCAACGTTGATTGCCTGACGGTGAACCTGCCGGCTGCGCCCGCGCACGGCAGCGTGAGCAGCGACCTCGCCGGTTTTTCGTGCAGCAGCGGAACGTGCACTGCGAGCGCTGCCACTGGCGCACAAGTCGCCCTGACCGCCGCTGCGGATGCCGGCTACGAGTTTGCCGGCTGGGGCGGTGACTGCGCCGCAGCCGGCAACAACCTGACGGCGAGCATCACGATGGATGCGCCGAAAACCTGCTCGACGAGCTTCTTCATGGGTGCCGCACATAATGTGAGTGTCACGGTGACCGGCCTCAGCGGCAGCGGCCTTGTAGCGACCTTGAACGCTATCGAAGACCTGCCGCTGACATCCAATTCGACGTTCACCTACGTTGCGCAGGTCAATACCGGCGCCGCGTACAACGTGGCGATCACGACCCAGCCGACCACCCCGGACCAGCTATGCAATTTCACCGGCGCGGTTCCAGCGAGCGGA
>JBDSFA010000383.1:0-2485 GCA_039919785.1 Dokdonella sp.
TCGCGAAGGCGATGACCGAGTGGGACTACGCCGGTGGCTACACGCTGATCTATCCGATCAAGGTGAACCAGCAGAACCAGGTGGCGGGCGAGCTCGCTGCGTCTGCGGCTCCGGGGTTCGGTCTCGAAGCGGGTTCAAAGCCGGAACTGATGGCGGTGCTTGCACTGGCGCGGCCAGGTAGTACGGTGATCTGCAACGGCTACAAGGATCGCGAATACATCCGGCTTGCGCTGATCGGGCGCAGGCTTGGACTCGACGTCTTCATCGTGATCGAGAAACCGTCCGAGCTGCGTTACGTGATCGAGGAAGCCGCCGCACTCGGTGTCGAGCCGCTGCTCGGGGTGCGCATGCGCCTAAAGAGTCTGGGCGCCGGCAAGTGGCAGAACTCAGGCGGCGACAAGGCCAAGTTTGGCTTGACGCCGCGCCAGCTGCTCACCTTGCTCGACGAACTCAAGGCCGCAAATCTCTCGCACACGTTGAAGTTGCTGCACTTTCACATGGGCTCGCAGATGTCGAATGTGCGCGACATCGCGAACGGCATGCGCGAAGCGGTGCGCTATTTCGTCGAATTGTCGCGCATGGGTCTTCCGATTACGCACATGGACGTCGGCGGCGGCCTCGGCGTCGACTATGAAGGCACCCGTTCGCGTTCGGACTGCTCGATCAACTACGGCCTCGACGAATACGCCTCGGCCGTCGTCGGTGCGCTGGCCGAAGCTTGCACCGCACACGGTTTGAAGGCGCCGCATGTATTGACCGAATCGGGCCGTGCACTGACGGCGCATCATGCGGTGCTGATCGTCAATGTCAGCGAGATCGAGGAAGCGCCGCGCGGTGCGGTGTCGTCGCCGCGTGTCGATGAGCCGGCGGTGCTGCGACGCCTGCGCGAGACATACGCGGAAATCGATCAACGTCCGCCCACCGAGCTTTATCACGAGGCGCAGTACCAGCTTGCGGAGGGCTATTCGCTGTACGCGCTCGGCCAGTTGTCGCTCGCCGATCGCGCCGAACTCGACGACCTCTATTACGCCGTCGTCAACGCCGTGCGCTCGCGCCTGAAACCCGACGAGCGCGTGCATCGCCAGGTGCTCGATGATCTCAACCAGACCCTTGTTGACAAGTACTTCGTGAATTTCTCGGTGTTCGAATCGGCGCCCGACATCTGGGCGATCGACCAGGTGTTTCCGATCGTGCCGATCGCGCATCTGGATCGGGCGCCGGATCGTCGCGGCGTGATTGCGGATCTGACCTGCGATTCGGACGGCCGCATTGACCACTACGTCGATGCCGATGGCATCGACGTCAGCCTGCCCCTTCACTCGCTGCCCAAAGGCGAGTCGTATCTGCTTGGCCTGTTCATGGTCGGTGCCTACCAGGAAACCCTGGGCGACATCCACAACCTGTTCGGCGACACCGATGCGGTCAACGTGAAGCTGACTGACGGCGGTTATGAATTCACGCACAGTCGCCGCGGCGACAGTACTGACCTCATGCTCGACTATGTCGGCTACGACCTTGCAGTGTTGCGTGCGTCGTATCGCGACAAGATCATCGCGGCACGCGTCGATGCGGTTGAAGCGCAGCGACTGGAAGCGGCACTGGAGAAGGGGTTGACCGGATATACCTATCTCGCCGAATCCCCCTAGCGGTCCAGATCCTCTTTGCCGTCATTCCCGCGTTTGCGCGAATGAGGGAATCAACATGTGACGAACCATGAGCGGTAACCACGCATGAATGAATTGAAAGTCGGTTTCGTCGGCCTAGGCGCGATGGGTCTGCCGATGGCAGGTCACCTCGCACGCGCGGGGTTGCTCGCAGCGGTATGGAATCGCTCGCACGACAAGGCGGTTGCGGCAGCAGAAGAATTCAAGATCGCGGCGCCAGCGACGGCGGCGGCGCTGGCGCCGCTGTGCAATCTGATCGCGCTGTGCGTGCCGGCCGACGCCGACGTGCTCGATCTCGCGCGCGAGATCGCTGATCACGCACAGCCGGGCACGATCGTCATTGATCACTCGACGGTGTCCTCGGTCACCGCGCAATCCGCGCACGCGATCCTCGCCACGAAAGGCTGCCGCTTCCTCGATGCACCGGTTTCAGGCGGCGTCGAAGGCGCGAAAAACGGCAAGCTCTCGGTGATGGTCGGCGGCGACGAAGCGACGCTGATTGCCGCGCGACCTGCACTCGACTGCTACGCGTTGAAGGTCAGCCACATGGGTGATGTTGGCGCCGGACAAAACACCAAGGCGGTCAACCAGGTTCTCGTCGCGGGAATTGCGCAGGCGGTTTGCGAAGGTCTTGCGTTGTCGGAGAAACTCGGACTCGATCCCGAGCGCCTGCTGCCGACGCTCGGCGCGGGTGCTGCAGGCAACTGGTTCCTCGAAAAACGCGGCGCGACGATGCTGCGCGATGAGTTCAAGGTCGGGTTCAAACTTGCGCTACTGCACAAGGATCTGAAGATCGTGCGTGAGCTGGCGCGCGAAGCCGG
>JBDSFA010000302.1:0-8584 GCA_039919785.1 Dokdonella sp.
GTCGGATCGAGCGCATGACGCAACCTCCCTGTATGCATTTGGGAGAAAGCTACCACAGTCCGGTCGACCCATCCCTGCAGTCTGGCTCGGCCGCGCCTGGCGCCTCAAGCTGCGGCTTGCGCGTTCCTGGCCGGTATGAGCCGACGAAGATGCCGACCAACGACAACGCGACACCGATCCAGTCGGCCGCGTGAGTGGGTCGCGCAAACAGGATCACATCGAACACGAACGACAGCGCCGGCTGCAACAACAACAGCAAACCGATCATCGATGCGGGCAACTGCGGCATCGCGCGCGTGAGCAACACCCAACCGAGCACCTGGCCGCAGAACGCGAGCCCGAGCAGTGACGACCAGCTTTGCGTGTCCGGGATTGCGAAGCTCTCGCCCTCGCTCAGCGCGGCCAGCCCAAGCGCGAGTGCGCACAGCAGGCTGCTCACGCACAGCAATTGCGCCGGCGCGAGCGTCACATGGCCGCCGCGCTGCGCGTGGCGCGTCGACAGCATGTAGGCGGCATACGCGAAGCCGGTCACGATGCCGAGCACGACGCCGACCTGGTATTGCGCGCCCACCGTGGACCAGTCGAGTCCGACCAGCAGATAGAGCCCGAAGAACGCGAGTGCGAGTCCGGCGAGAAATTGCCAGCCGAGCTTCTCGCGATACAACACGAAACCCGCCAGCGCCATCAGGAACACCTGGAAGTTGCCGAGCAGGGTGGCAAGGCCGGGGCCGATGAAGAGGATGCTGCGGTGCCAGAGCATCAGGTCGAATGCAAAAGCGAGCGCCGGAATCGACAGCCAGGCCAGATCCGTCCGGCGCACGCGCCGCCATTGGCCCAGCGCGAGCAGACCGAACAGGAGCATCAAGCCACCAAAGCCCATGCGGTAGAACCCGGCCATGGTCGGGCCGACATGCGCGAGCTTGACGAAGACGCTGGTGGTGCTGATCGCAGCCGCGCCAAGGGTCATCTGCAGCAAGGCTGCACGCGGAAGCTCGACCTCGCTGGTGCGCATCAGGCGATATTGTCCGTTGCCGCAAGCCGCTCCGTTTCGGCAGCCGCATCGCGCATCCATTCCTGCATCGAGGCGAGACCGAGCACGGCCTGCACGTAGGTGCGCGCGTCATCGTCGAGCGCAACACCATAGCCGAGGAAGCGCAGCACGACCGGCGCATACATCGCATCGGCGATCGAGAAACGTCCGAACAGGAAAGCGCCACCGTCACCGAAACGCGCGCGGCAATCGCGCCAGATCGCGCCTACTCGCTCGATGTCGCGCTGCGCATCCGGATGCACGACGAAGTCGCTCGAACGACGCCGGCAATTCATCGGCAAGTGGCTGCGCAAGGCCTGGAAGCCCGAATGCATCTCGGCGCTGACCGCGCGTGCAATCGCCCGCGCGGCGGCATCGCTGGGCCAGCCTGCATGGTCGAGGAAGGTTTCGTTGATGTACTCGCAGATCGCAAGCGAGTCCCAGATCGTCAACTCGCCATGTATCAACGCCGGCACGCGACGATTTGGCGACCAGTGCGCGATATCGCTCGCGAATTGGGGTGTATAGAGGAGCAGGCGTTGCTCGGCAAATGGAACACTCATCTCGCGCAGCAGCAGCCAGGGCCGCAGCGACCACGAGGAATAGTTCTTGTTGCCGATCACCAGCAGCAGCGGCTCTGTCATTTCTTGTCCTGTCTTGTGGTGCGATCGGATCAACGCAGGGCTCCTGCGTGGTCCAGGCCGGCGGAATTCATCCGATAGGCAGCGCGTCGCCGATCGCGCCTTCAAAACCCTCGCGCCGCTCGCTCAAGTCTGCGTCGATCGCCTGCGCAATCAACGTGGCGCGTTCCACGTCGTGTTCGGAAACCATCACGGACACCAGGTTCCAGACCGGCAATTCGCCGACCGCCCCGGTCAGGTATTCACCGCTCACGAATGCGTCGATGCCCTCGTGCGCTAGCGCATTCTTGACAAGATTGGCGTCGATGATGTTCTCGGCCCGGTAAACAATCTGCATCCGCGCTTCCTCGGCCGCAGGACGGCCCGCCAGCCCAATGAAAAAAAACCGCAATCTGACCAACTGTATCGCGAAGGCGGCATTCACTCCCTCAATGCGGCGGCGCACCACCATAATGGGCAGCCTTGCGGTATCTTCCCATGGCGGCGGTCCCTGCTCGCAACTTGGGTCGCCCGCATTGATCAACCCTGGATCCCGATGACGCCGTATTTCGCCGACGACCCGCTGGCCGAGCGCATTCGCGAGTGCGTGATGGAGCTGCTCGTCGAACGTGGTCCCGGACGCAGCATCTGCCCAAGCGAGGCCGCGCACATGGTCGGTGTGCGTATCAGCTGCCGTTGGCAGGACCTGATGCGACCGGTGCGTACCGTCGCCGCGGTCCTTGCCGATCAAGGTGTACTCGAAGCGACCCAACACGAAGCGATCGTCGATATCCGCAACGTCCGCGGCCCGGTGCGCCTGCGCCTGCGCTCGCTGCAGGGCGAGCGGACGTACCACGTCGCCTGAGCTGGCATTCCCAGCCCGAGCCGGTCGCCGCGGTTCGCTTTCGCCACCTGCGCAGCTACACTTCGGAGTTCCCCCAGCTTTCCGGACGCCGCGTCGATGCGGCGATGATGCATGAGCGACACCGCCGCGCCCCCCGCACCCGTCAACAACTTCATTCGCCAGATCATCGTCGCCGACCGCGAAAGCGGCAAGCACGAAGGTCGCGTCAAGACGCGCTTTCCTCCCGAGCCCAACGGATATCTGCACCTGGGCCATGCGAAATCGATCTGCCTGAATTTTGGCATTGCCGGCGAATTTTCCGGTACCTGCAACCTGCGCTTCGATGACACCAACCCGGCCAAGGAAGACATCGAGTACGTCGATGCGATCCAGGCGGACGTGCGCTGGCTCGGATTCGCCTGGAATGAATTGCATCACGCCTCGGACTATTTCGAGATCCTGTACCTGTGCGCGGAAAAGCTCGTCCGTGAGGGCAAGGCTTTCGTCTGCGACCTGTCCGCCGATCAGGTGCGCGAATACCGCGGCACGCTGACCGAACCGGGTCGCAACTCGCCGTTCCGCGAGCGCAGCGTCGAAGAAAACCTCGACCTGTTCCGGCGCATGCGTGCGGGCGAGTTCGCCGACGGCGCTCGCACCCTGCGCGCAAAGATCGACATGAGCTCGGGCAACATCAACCTGCGCGATCCGGCGATCTATCGCATCCGCAAGGTCACGCACCAGAATACCGGCGACGCGTGGCCGATCTATCCGATGTACGACTACGCGCATTGCATCTCTGATGCCGTCGAAGGCATCACGCATTCGCTGTGCACGCTCGAATTCGAGGATCACCGGCCGCTGTACGACTGGTGTCTGGATCAGATCGATCTGCCGAACATGGCCGAGATCGAGGAGCCGATGCTCCGCGCAGGACTCACGGGAAAGGCCAGTCGTCCGCAGCAGATCGAATTCGCGCGCGGCAATCTCGACTTCACCGTGATGAGCAAGCGCAAACTCATCGCGCTGGTGCAGGATGGCCTCGTCGATGGCTGGGACGATCCGCGCATGCCGACCCTCGTCGGGGTCCGTCGGCGCGGCTTTCCGCCCGCAGCGATTCGCACGTTCTGGGAACGCGCGGGCGTAACCAAGCAGAATTCGACGATTGAATTCAGCGTGCTCGAAGGCTGCGTGCGCGAAGAACTCGATGCGCGCGCGCCACGACGCATGGCCGTGCTTGATCCGCTCAAGCTCGTGCTCACCAACATCGACGCGGCGCACGAGGAAACGATCGAATTCCCGAATCATCCGAAGAACGCGGATCTGGGCATGCGCAAGGTGCCGTTCGCACGCGAAGTATGGATCGAACGCGACGATTTCTTCGAGGTGCCGCCGAAGGGCTTCCACCGCCTCGTGCCCGGTGGCGAAGTGCGCCTGCGCGGCATCGGCATCGTGCGCTGCACGGATGTCGTCAAGGAATCCGATGGCTCGATCAAGGAACTGCACGGCACGCTCGATGCGGAAACGCGCGCCGGATTGCCGGGCGCGGACCGCAAGGTCAAGGGCACCATCCACTGGGTCAGCGCCATGCATGCGGTCGCTGCGGAAGTACGCCTGTACGAGCGCCTGTTCAACGTCGCCAACCCCGACGAAAGCAGCGACGGCAAGACCTACGCCGACCATATCAATCACGATTCCAAGCGCACGGTGCAGGCCTGGCTTGAGCCCGTGCTCACCGACACGCAGCCCGAAGCGAACGTGCAGTTCGAACGCCTCGGCTACTTCGTCGCCGATCGCTACGACCATACGGCCGCGAAACCCGTGTTCAACCGCACCACGACCTTGCGCGATTCGTTTCCAACGGCTGCGAAATAGCTAAATGACTATCGTCGCTCACGGTATCGCGACGGAAATCTGACCGACGTCCTCGCTCTGCCACGTCGAGCGCAACCGATGTAACCCGGGATTGAACGTGACCGCATCCAACCCGCACTTGCCGTCTTCCGCCCATGCAATCGACAACAGCACCTCCACCGTGCTCGCACGCTGCGCGGAGTGGATTGCAGCCGATCCGGAGTTGGCGGCCGGCCTCAGCGAAATCGATTCGATCGCCCAATTCCGCGACGCGCTGATCACGTTGGTCGGCGCGCGAATGACCGTTGCCGACGCCGCTCATCTCGCCACGCTCGGCTTCGATCGCCCAGCGCCAAGGCGCCATCCAATCGCGTCGTGGCCATTGTCTTCGCGCCGCGGCTGGCAACCGCTGGCTCTCGAATGGGGCGCCAGTGGTGCGGAGCTGGTATGGGGCTGTGGTGCGACAAGCGACGACCTGCCCTTCCACGAACTCACCCTTGCAAACGTGCGCAGTCGCCCGCTGAACCGATGGTTCGCGGTGCGCACGTCGTTGACCGCGGAATTCGTCGCGGAGCTTGAGGCCGACATGCTGCCGCTGTGCGGATTCATCCTGCACATGTCGCGCTGCGGTTCGACCCTGATTGCACAAACCCTCAAGGCATGGGCGGGTACGCGCGTGTTGAGCGAACCCGGCGTATTCGACACCGCATTGATGGCAGCGCTCGCCGGCGGCGATCCGGGCTGGCTCGCGGTTCGTGGCGTACTGGCCGCACTGCGCCAGCCCGCCCCTACGGAACGGCGTGTGGTGCTGAAGCTCGATGCGTGGCACGCACTCGCACTGACGCAACTGAGAACGCTGATGCCCGGCGTGCCGTGGTTGTTCGCCTATCGCGATCCGCTCGAAGTTCTGGCTTCGCATGCACGCGAAAGCGGCCGCCACACCGCGCCCGGCATGTTGCCGGAGGCATGGCTCGGCGCCGAGCCTGCATTGCCGTTGTCGCCGATCGAACATGCCGCGCGCGTGCTCGGCGCGTTGTGCGCTGCCGTGCTGCCGCATGCAAGCGCGAAAAATCTCGTCAATCATTGCGAGCTCGTCGAACACGATGAACATGAACTGCCGGTCGCGTTGATCGAACGCATCCCGCTCTGGTTCGGACTCGACCCAAGCGAGGTCGATCACGCGCGCTTCACAACCGCGCTCTCGCAACACGCGAAAAAACAGCACGAAGTCTACGTCGACGATCGCGTCGACAAGCGCGAAGCCGCGAGTGAACCCGTGCACGCAGCCGCTGCGTGCTGGATCGCGCCGCACTACGCAACGCTGGAAGCCATCCGAACCGGTTGCAGCAGCGGCAGCTAGGCGGGCGCGAATACCAGGCTGCAGCAGGTCACCGCGCCTTCGGCTTTCTGCAATTCCGACACATCGACAGCGACAACCTCGATGCCCACCGCGCGGATGCGTGCATGGGTCTGCGGAAAGCACGCGGGCGAAATGACCGCGTTGCCGATGCGCAGCACGTTCGCTGCGTGCACCTCGCCAGGATCGACTTCAACGATGCGGTACTGCGCGAACGCGGCGCGATCAACCCATGCCGGTTGCAGCAGCACGCTTGCATCGTCCAGCGCGGTGACGGCCGATTTGAGGTGCAGACAATTGCGCGTGGGCACGCCCTGCACGGTGTAGCCGAATTCGGCCAGCAACGCGCCCAGCTGCGCGATGCCGGCTGCATTGCTGCGCGCGGACTGCCCCACATAAATGCGCTTGCCGATGCGCAGGACATCGCCGCCGTCGAGCGTGCCCGCCGCCTCGATCGCACGCAACGACCGATACGCGCGCAATGCTTCGGCGACCGTGGCACCTTCGCCGCGACGCGAATCAGCGCCGGGCCGCGTCATCACCGCGATCTCGTCGAGCACGATCGCAACATCCTCAACGAATACCGCGTCGGGGAAGTCCGCTATCGCAGGCAACACTCGCACCTCGCATCCCAGTTTCGCGAGCACGTGCTGATAGTCGCGATGCTGCGCATCCGCGCGCGCCATATCGATGGGCGCCCGATCGACAAAGGACAACTCGCAGGCGGAGAGACTGGGGCTCACTTCACGGGTGATGGCGATCAGCATGGCTGCGCTCGTGACACGAGTGACGCGGCGGTCACGGAAACGTGATTGTCGCGCACGTGGGCGTCCAAATGCGACTTCAGGTGTGCCTGGTGTTCTTCTTTCGAATGCTGGACTTATTGGACGTGTCGGCGTTAACGGGGCAGAACCCATGCGGCCATTTTTTTAGCTTTGGAATCACGCGTTAGCAGTAGTTCACGAGACCCACCGTTTGAGTTGAGCGGCGGCGAAGCCGTCCGCCTCGAACGATTGGCTAGACCGAAGCATCGCGAAAGGCACGCAGCACCGCCGTCATGCGCGTCTGGTACCCAGGACCTTGCGCCTTGAACCACTCAAGAACATCTTGCTCAATGCGCAGGGAAATAGCGGCCTTCGCTGGTTGTGGCGTGAGCCCGCGACGGACAATGCCACGCACAGTGTGACGCAAGGCTGCCTCCGGGTGCTCCGGAGTTGCAGTGCCAACAGCGCCAGCCCTGAGCCGCGCCCAATCAGTCTTGGACTGCACTGAAGAAGAGCTGCGCTTCGCGGCCGGTTGCTTGGCGGAACGAGATGATGTGGATTTCATTTTCTGTCTCCGTATGGACAATTGAGACGGGGACGCCAGCGAGCAAGCCAAGTGTGACAAACCGCTGTTCCCGATAGGAGAATCGGTCATCTTCGTAGGTGAAGGTCAATCCTTGAAACACAGCAGGCGCGTCGACGAAATCGAGGCCATGCTGTTTGAGATTGAGCGAGCGCTTGCGCTCCGACCATGTGAACTCCATACACATATTGTATATACACAATGCATATGGATGCAAGACAGGCCGGCAGCGGTCTAACGACGCTGTAGGGAGAACACGTAGGGCGCGTCTCGGACGCGCCGCCTGTTCGCCTCCACCTTCCTTGGCTCAGCGGTTCGAACAAAACGCCCTACGGCCCTCCGGGCGAGGTTTATACCCTTGGTCCGCATCAGCCGCATCGATGCAACAAGACCGATTACGGAAATGCAGTCTGGCAGCGTTGCAATCCGCATTGAGCTGACAAGCCAACACGCAGCACAGAGGGCAAAATGATCACCGGCAGCGGCCCGCAAGCCCAGGGCAAAAGCCTCATGCGCCCGGGGTTGACGGGAAGTCTCTTACGGACCAGTTAGATGGCATTGCTACAAATATTCACCCAGACGGGATTGTACGCATCGCACTTCCAGCCTGAAGGACGAGAGCATACAAGAACTCCAGCCCAGGAAGCGGCGACAGTGCATGACTTTAACTCAACTGGTATTGAGATCTTCGAGGAAGCGCCAGGGGCCAATTCAGCCTCGTGGATCATGAGCCCGAGCGAAGCTGGTGAATCCTGAAATGGCCGCGAATTTGAATCTGGATGCTCTGTTAGCAAGACATGATTCGTTAGAAAAAGCACCCTCTCGTGAGATGCGTTTTTGAGCGACAGCAAGACTGATTTCGCGTTCGATTCGTGTGCGGGAATTTCGAGACGAATTGAATCACGAACTACTTGAGCGCAGCTCGGTAGCGTTGGTACCACAAATGTGAGAATGCACAGAACTAGGAAGCGGTTGAACATGGCATCCAACGTTTGAGATGAGAGGCAAACACCGGCTTGCCGGTGTTTGCCTCTCGATTGAAGGGTTAGGCGGCATTGCGGTCAATACTCGTTGTTGTCGTCTTCAAATTCCTCATACTGATCTTCGGGTGCGTAGTAGTCAGCTGCGTCGTAGGTCGAAGTGGACTTATAGGTTGCGCCCAAGCCACAGGCTGTGAGTTGAGACAACCCGGCAATTTTTAGATTGCAGGCAACGCACTCAAACTTGGTCGGTAAGTGATCTTGGACCTCTACGATTAGGTCATCCTTCAGGCGCTTGACTGGTGCTGCAGCTGCCGTGCCGACGACCAAGGCATCGCTGGAGCAGGCAGGGCATGTGACGCGATGCCCGTGATGTCGAGTGGCCCAGACTGCGGCCTTTTGAACCAGCTTCTTGCGTTCGGGGGCCTCTTTGGCCTCCCAAATCGTCTTGTGTGCCGCAATGGCCTTCTGTACCGCTTTGGCCGACTCGTCGCGCCATGCGGCGATCAATTTCTCAGCGAGGCTGGCTTCTTCTGAGCCAAACAGATAGTCAAG
>JBDSFA010000191.1:0-4393 GCA_039919785.1 Dokdonella sp.
CTCATCGTGCTGGCGGACGCCGATCTCGACATCGCCGTCGATTGTGCGGTTAACGGCGCGTTCTTCGCCGCTGGCCAGCGTTGCACAGCGACCTCGCGGATCATCGTCGAAGAGGTCGTCGCGGACCGCTTTCTTGCCGCACTCAAGCAGCGTGTGGACAAACTCACCATGGGCGATCCGCGCCAGGAAACCACCGACATCGGACCGCTCGCGTCGCCACGCCAGAAACAGCGCGTCGCAACACAGGTTGCGGCGGTAAGGAGCGCCGGCTTCGTCGCCGCGTTCGGTGGCGAAGCCGATCCGCACGATTGCTACTTCGCGCCCACGCTGTTCGACCACGCCAGCGTCGTCAGCCTGCTTGCGCACGAGGAAATCTTCGGGCCGGTCGCCGGCCTGTTCCGTGTCGACGACTTTGACGCGGCGATGGCGCTGCTGAACAACTCGCGCTACGGCTTGTCGGCGGGTCTGTGTACGCGCTCGTTGGAACATGCCGAAGCGTTCAAGCGCGGCGCCCGTGCCGGCATGCTGATGATCAACTTGCCTACGGCTGGCGTCGATCACCATGCTCCTTTCGGCGGCATGGGAGCTTCCAGTCATGGTCCGCGCGAACAAGGGCGCGCCGCCCGTGCGTTCTACACCACGATGCAAACGACCTACCTGCGCAGCGGTTAGACTGCCGCATGGCAATCGTCAACCGTTCACTTTCCGACCAGGCATTCGAGATCGTCCGCGAACGCATCCTGTCGACGGAGATTCCTGCGCTCGCGCCGATTCGCCAGGAGGCGTTGGCGGAGGATCTGGGGATCAGCAAGATTCCGTTGCGTGAGGCGCTTGGGCGGCTGGAGCAACACGGACTACTGAGCTCGCACCCCAATCGCGGCTTCTTTGTGCCCGCGTTGACGACCGCGGAAGCGGAAGAGGTGTTCGCGCTGCGCGTCAAGATCGAGCCCGAGGCGGCGGCTGCGGCCAGCCTCGAAGCCGATCCGTTGCAGCGCGAAGCGGCCAGGGCAGCGCTGGCTTCGCTCGAACTCGGACCACGTGTCAACGCGCTGGACATGGTCACGCTCAATCGTGCATTCCACCTCGCGCTGGTCGCTCCCGGCGAGCGACGCGTGACCGCACAACTGGTTGAACGCCTGCATGTGCTGGCGGAACGTTATGTGCGCAAGCACCTCGAACCCGCCGGTCGTGAAGCGCGCGCGAAAAGCGAGCATCGCGCCATTCTCAAGGCCTGGTTGGCGCGAGATGCGAAGCGCGTCGGCCAGCTGCTGACTCGCCACATTGCGTCGACGCTCGGCGATCTGCGCCAGCAGTTACGCGAGGACGCACGCAAACCAGTGCCTGCGCGCAAAAAGCGTGTGGTCCCGCCCACGCCGGGTCGCGCAACACGCGCGAAGTAGAAACAGTCCAGCCGATCGCTTTTGATGTCTCGATGCGCAATCGATGCCGCGGTGCATTTGGCACCGCGGCATCGCAAGGGACCCGTGACGGACTATTGCCAGCTGGCTGCGACCTGCACGCCGTCGAACGCATCGGTGTGCGGCTTGAGCATGAGGTAGTACCAGCCGCTCGCCGGGCTCGTGATCGTTACCGATTCGTCGCTGCCGACCAGCTGTGGTGCTTCGTCGAACACGCTTTCGCTCGGCCATGTGCCAGCGCGCACATAGATGTCCGCATCGCCGGTGCCGCCGCTCATGTCCAGATGCAGCGCGCTCTTGCCGGCGGGCACGAGGATCGTCATATACACGCGTGCATTGGCGGTAGCTGCTGCGAGGTTGCTGCGCTTGCAGCCATTGTCGAGCTGGCCGGCATTGCTGGAGGTGCATTCGGGAATCACGCCGTCACCGGTCCCATCGAATCCGTTCGCGAAGATCTTGTCCGGTGCGCTGCCGCCGCAACTGCTGGTGTCACCATTGTTCGTGCCGAAGCAAACCACCCACGCGCGGAACTCGACATCGTCGCTGTTGCGGATCGCGTCAAGCCAGGTGTGGTAACCCGGATCGTAGGTGCCGGGTCGTGAGATCGCGTACAGGCTCGTGATCTGGTCGCGGTGGCGCTCGAACATGAAGCGCGTCGCCATGTAACCCCAGTAGTAGGTGCGCGCCGTGTCATGGGCTTCGTAGGTGTTGTCGAACAATTGCGCCATCGTGAATGTATCCGGATTCGCCGCCGCACCCACCGCGCTACCGTCCACGAGGTTGCGATAGGAATAGGACAGGTACTCGGCGAAGCCTTCGATGTACCAGACCGCCGAGTAGGGCGCGTCGAGCGGATAGTCGCCGAAGGCGCCGTACCAGTTGAAGCGACCGTCGAGGTAGTGGATGTATTCGTGGGTGAGGTTCCACACCTCGAACGCGGGGCGCAGCCACTCCGCCTCATAGGCAAGGAAACGCGGTTGGTTCGCCACGTTGGACGGATCGCCTTCGAGGTAGATGCCGCCGTTGTTGGTGTCGTTGCCGAACAGGATGCCGGAATAGGTTTCGTAGTCGGTGCTCGAATGGAAGATCACCATTTCGAGTTTCGTGTTGTTGTCGTCGGCAACGGGAACATGATTGGTCTGCGCGATCGTGTGGAAATAGCCTTCCTCGCCGCCGACCGTGCTGCACACCGTATCGAGCTGCGCCGAGGTAAGCGCCTGGCTGCGCACCCGCAGGGTTGCGCTGCAATCACGTGCATTTGCTGGTGGCAACACAATCGCCTCAAGATCCTGCGCGAACGTGCACAGACCGAAGTAGGCGCAGTGAGCATGGTCATAGTTGTCGGTGACGCTGCCGATGCGCACATAGATGCCCGCGCCGGGTCCGCTGATCGCGAACTGGTCCAGGATTGCTTTCACCTTGGGATGCACGAGGGTGTTGTGGAACGTCGTTGCGGTGTACTGCGTGAACCGTCCAAGCTCACCGGCTGCGTTCTGCAACAGGTATTCGCGGTCCGTGCCGACGTCGGCCGCGCGGTTGTTGTTGATGAAGTCGACCAGTGTATCGAGCACGCCGCTGCCGCCCGCCTGCACGAGGGCCTGGAAGTCCGCGTTCTGATGGCCGCGGAACAGCACGTTGAAGACGTTGTTGGTGGCGGCCTTCATGTAATAGGAGCTCGCGCAGGCCGGGCCGTAGCGATCGAGGATTCCGCGCACAGTACTCAGTTGATTCGCGTTCTCGGCGGCGCTGTCGATGAGGGTGACAAACTCGGCCAGAATCTCGCCATGGTCATCATTGACGTCCTGGAAATGGCTGCTCGCAACGAATGCATTCAACGCTGCGCGGATCGCCGTGGTCCAGCTGGCGTCGTAATTGCCGACATCGGCGCTGTTGTAGTACTGCACATACAGGCCGGCGCGCAGGAACAGCACCAGTTCCTGCATGTGGTTTGCGTCCGTGCCGGGATACGTGGCGGCATCGGCCTGCATCGCGTTGGCGATCGTGATCATCTTGGACTGGACGAAGATCTGCCCGGCGGTGGTTCCGGTGACGTTGAACAAGCCGCCTGCGTAGAAGCAGGAAGCATCGGCGGAGCGTACCTTGGCGACCAGAGCGCTACCGCTGCTGCTCGCAAAGCCGGCGATATCGCAGGTACCGGCTGGCCTGTCGCTGGCCATCCCGAAGTGCGGGTCGTCGTAGGACTCGCGCAGGTGATCACGCGTCGAGGGCAATGGGGGACGCTTATCCCATGACAGGCGATCGCCCTGAACGTGGGCTGCGCTGTGCGGACTCGACAGCGTTGCGGCGGTCGGTCCCGGTCGAAGAGTTTCCTGACGAGCAGCGACGCAGAGTGGCATGACACCCACCAGCAAGCCAATTGCACAGGTCGTGACGCTTTTTAAAAATCGATCGCACAAAAACATTGTTCCTCTCCCAAGCGTTGTCGGTGTATGACCGTAGGTTGTGTGATGCGAATCGGCCACCGAAGGGAGCGTCGTGGCACGAACCTGCGCACACGCGAATCCCATCAACTCCGATGCTAAGTTTCGCCGCCCCGTGCGATCTAGCTGATTTCCTGCGCAGCAGCGCACGAATCCGCATAAAACGGTTCGCGCGCGAGCGCAAGCCTGTGACACGATGCAGATGTACACCCTCGTTGCGGATGCGGAGCTTGGAATGAATCTCGAAATGGCTCAATGGCGCGAGAACTTCATCGCGCACCTGGCGTCGCCGTGGGCGCTGGAGAGCCTGTTCGACCGACTGCCGGACATCGTGTTCTGCATCAAGGACACGGGTGGTCGTTACGTGTCGATGAGCGAGGCGGCGGTGAGTCGCTGCGGTCTCAAACGCAAGCAGGACGCGTTCGGAAAGACGGCGTTTGATCTGTTCCCGCGCCCGATGGCCGAGCGCTACACGCATCAGGACGAGCGCCTGTTCCGCACCGCGCGGCCGATCATCGACAACCTCGACCTGAC
>JBDSFA010000039.1:0-7382 GCA_039919785.1 Dokdonella sp.
CAGGTAGTCCACCGCGCTGACGTTGTAGGTCGCGATCAGGTCATGCATCAGCGCAGCCCAGCTGAAGGCATCTTGCGGCAAGCCCGCCGTTCCCATGGCCCCGACCGTGAACTCGGTCATCCACAGCGGCAACTGGTACTGGTTCGCCAGTGCCCGCATTTGTGCGACATTGGAAACTGGCTCATCGTACAAATGCGTGGCAAGCGCTCCTACATAAGAAAGCGCGACAGGATCTGATAAAACGATCTGCGTTTTAGCCGCCGCGTCGGAAGCGCGCACGTCGTCGGGCACGACGAAACGCGTTGCGAATCCCTCCGCGCGCAGACGTGGGCCGAGATCCTTTATGACGTCGCGGACAAACGCGCCGCTCATTGGATTGCGCGAATAGGATGGTTCGTTCGCCACAGACAGGTAGGGCAGAACGAGCCCGTTGTCGCGTGCCCGCCGTACCTGCGCCAATAACCACTCGGCGTACTCAGCCGCGTCGTTCTGCGTCGTCGTGCCCATCCATGATTCACGCGACAGGGGCGACAAGAAGAACGTCGTCGCGCCGCGCTGTTGCGCGCGAACCATGAGGTCCGCGTGCGCATCCAGATTCTTCCACGCGAAATTGAAACCGCCAAAGTCCGTTACATAAGGGTCGCCATTGTCGTTTACTGGCTCGATACCCGCTCCCACGGCGGTGTCCGGGCTGGCGGGTCTCAGGCGCGTCAGCTTCAGATCGACGAACAGGCGGTCGAGTATCGCGTCCTGTTGCGCGCCCGTCAGAACCGTGAGGGCGCGCCCGGTAGCAGGATCGAAATTGTTGAACAGGTGCGGATCGTCGAATACGCGACTCGATATACCGAAACCGTCCATTCGCTGAAATGTAACCGCCGCGTCGATGGCGACCGTGTCAACGGCGTACGCGGCGCTCGCCAGAAAGGCGCTAGCGAGACCCAATGCGGCGTGTGCGAGGGGGTGCCTGATAATCATGATCACGTGCGTCTCCTGCTGACGCGGAAAGCGTGGCAGCAGGGTCATCCCGATTCAACAAAACGGGCTACCGTCTGGGTCATATAAACGACCGCCGGGACCAACGGGCATTTGAAGCTGCAAGCCCCAGCTCGAACCAACACGCCTACCGCGCGCGCTTGGTCGGGGCTAGCTGCGACCTCGCCTCCCAACCTGACCCGAGTTGCGTATCTGGAATCATTTGCTGTCCGCGCCCGTCAACACGGGGGAAAATCCGCCGCCGGGCGTCCGGAAGTTGGTGGTTTGCCCTTGGTATATCCGGGCGGCGTAGAGCAGCACTCTCCCACGATAGGCATAGCAGCGGATGTCGACCTTGAACGGGGGCAACTTTACGTCTGCGCGGCGTTCGCTGGGTGTCACCAGTTCCTGAGCGATGTAGTTGGCGCCCGCCATTTCATCCCATACCCGGCGCGTGAGCTTGTCGCCACGGTACGCGGCCTTGCTGCCGAAGCCGGCCGCTGGTTTGAAGAAAAGATGACGACGCGCGGCCCACATGGCGTCGCGATTGTCCGGTGTCAGCAGTTGGGTCTTCGGGATACCCATGACCAATGCATCCACCGAGGTCTTGCCGGCGCCGACCGATTCCAGAAAATCACGGCTGCCGAGCAAATTCAAGTTGCGTTTATCCGCATATAGCGCGTGCGCGCGGGGGTGCGGGCTGACAACCACGTTGCCGGTCAGGTAAGCACTTCGTATGGCGGCGTGAGCCGGCTGCTGCAACGCGAAGTCGGTGAGTCGGTTGTAGACAAAATCGACGCCGTTTTCGCCCAGCCAAAGTCGGGCGTCTTTCAGAACAAGCTCGTCGGGCCCACAAATCTCCGCGCGATAGCCATGCCGTCGAAAAAGTTCGCGAAACAACAGGAACTCCGGGTAGAGATACTGCTGCGTCGGCGCTTCATCGACAATGGCCATGAACCCCAACGGCGTCTCACCACGTTGCAGCCGCCACTCTGTCAGCATGACCTGCACAATTGCACTATCGACTTCTCCCACCGCTGTAGGCGGTTTGGTGATTTCGGGCATGCACGCGCGTTGCGCTTGGCCGAGAATGGCATTCAGCAAGACGCCGCCCGGGTTGGTATTGATCTCGATGAGGCGTGGCCCGTCGATACCCAGATGGAAGTCCAGTCCGAGCAACCCGCCAGGTGATCCCGGATCAAAGTGGGCGCTATCAGGTCCCCATGCCAGCACGGCCGATTGGTAGACCGGCAACGCGACCACTTCCTCGACGGCGGCAACTATCCTGGCCGTCTGCTCGAGGTGAAGACGCGAAACATAGAGCGGCAATGCCGAGAACAAATGCGGATGCGTGACGGCGAGCGCTCCCGGCATCCCGTAGGCGCGGAGTACGTCGTCGAGCTTGGCTTGGAGCACGGGAATATCGACGGCGAGGCAAAAGCATTCGTTATTGAGCGCTTCGACCGATGCGAGCGACGCACAGATACCGGCACATGCATTGGCTACTTGCATTGGTTGTTCTCTCTACACCTGCAGCGGGAAAATCTTTGTGAGCGGCCACGCCTTTGAGCGATGTCCTACGGCGATGGCAGACTCCTCAAGCGCTCTTGTGCAATGGATGGCTGGCGGATGGTCACCTGGATCACGGTCCCGGATCAGGGCGGTGAGGCATCGCCGAGGTGGGTGATAAATCTGCCGCCCCCGCAGGCGACGGATGGGTCTCCAGATCCACGATCAACTGCTTCATCTCCCCAATTTCACGCACCTGTGCCTCAATGATTCCATCGGCTAGCTTGCGCACGCGAGGATCGCGAATGTGTGCGCGGCCACTGGTCAAGATTGCGATGGAGTGATGAGGGATCATTGCCTTCATGTAGGAAACATCGTCCACCGTCTCTTGGCTGCGCACCAGCCAAAGGGCGCCAGCGAAGATGACCAGGCAAGCCACCACAATCGCGCCCTTCCTGCCGTTCCCTTTGTACATCCCCCACATGAATCCAAGCATTAGCATCGCCATTGCGGCGCCCATGAAAAACGCCATCCAGGCTCGGGTTTGGCTGAAGAACACGTGATCGATCGCATAGGTATTCATGTACATAAGGCCGAACATGAGCACCGTCGATGTGATGATCATGGCAAGGAAGCGAACATAGGTCATGGCACCACTCCAAGGGAGGTCACGGACATTGAGACAACAATGATTTCATTCTCCCTCGGGCTTATCGAGCAATTGGGATTGCCAGCGGATCGATACGATTTTCCACGTCATGCCGTGGCGCTTGAGCTGGAGCAGTTCAAGACTTCGGGTCGTGGTCGACTTGCCCTGCTTCATCGTGACAATGTCCGCTTCGCTGCCGACCATCGCGGTGTCGCCCATCGGCATTGACGCCAGCGAGATCGGCGTGATCTTCGCTGCCTTCAAAAACGCGATGTCCTCGCCGAGATGATGGCTGGCGTATTCGTCGTGCGATTGCGTCTCGCCAGACTCGCTGACCGTGACGTCGGGCGAAAGCAGAGCGAGCACGCCTTGGCGATCAGCGGTTTGCAGCGCGGTGTGGAACGCCTGCGCCACCGCTTCGGCGTCGGGCACAGACTTGGGTTTGAGTCCGTCCATCGAAATCGCTGAGTCGGCTACCGGTGCGGCTTCGGCGTGCGCATGTTCGTCAACGCCAGCGGCATTGCCATGATTGTGGGCATGCTCGTGGCTTTTTTCTCCGCCCGCGTCGGCGTCGTGATCGTCACCCGCACTGGCGCCGTGACTGTGATGATGACCGCCTTGGCCCATGTCCATGTCTTCGTCGGGCGGTGCCTTGGCGACCAGGTCCTTGTATTGCTCGGGCGTGAGATCCGGCAGCTTCTGCAGGAACGCGACCATGCTCCAGATGGTGGCGTCGTCGTGACTGAAACCCCATGCCGGCATCGCACTCATCTTGATGCCGTGCTTGATCACCCAGAACGCGTCTTGCGGGTTTATGTGCACCTGCGAAAGGTTCGGTGGCTGCGGGTACAGGCCAGGCCGCATCTCGGAATCCGATTCCTGCATGCCGGGTTTCAAATGGCAGCCGGTGCACATGGCGGCGTACTGGCCAGCGCCTTTGAGGATCAAGGTCGGATCATCGAGCGCAGGCACGGTGATGTCTTTGGAGCGCGCGTGGATGGACCGATCGCGCACGGTTTGCAGGACACTATAGGTGAGGCGCCAATGCGGATCGTCGGCGCCGATGTTATAGAGCCCCGACCAGGCGTACGCACCCATTCCGAGACCGATGAAGGCCAGGACGAAGACGACAACCAACACATGCGATGTGTTTCTTTTCATGGCAGGACCCTCAGAACCAGAAGCGGACGCCGGCAACAATCTGCCGATCCAGAAGCGATTGATGGTCTTCGCGTACGAAGTCGGCGGTGTTGCCGACGCGGCGATTCCAGCTCACACCGATGTACGGTGCGAACTGGCGCGTGATCTCGTAGCGGAGCCGCAAGCTGAACTGTGCATCGGATAGTCCACTGCCGATACGCCGGGCCGGATCGTCCTTGCCGTAAAAATTGAGTTCGAACTCTGGCTGTAAAACCAGCCGCTGCGTGAACAGCAATTCGTACTCGGCGCGCAATCGCGCCGCCGTGCGACCGGACTGACCGACATAGCCGGTCGCCTCCAGCTCGAACCAGTACGGTGCGAGGCCTTGCACGCCGAATGCGGCCCAGGTACGAGACGGTCCCTCACCGAAGTCATGTCGTGCGCCGAGCTGTGTGCTCCAGAACGTGGCGACGTTGCGGTTCCAGAAGACTTCTAGATCGGCATCGGTGAGCGTCCCACTGCTGCGTTCTCCTTCGGTGCGCAACCACAGCTTGTTGCGGTCGTTGCCATACCAGCCTTGCGCTTCCCACGCCTGACCGTTCGCATCGGATCCGTGAAATGCTTCCAACTGGTCGATCAGGAGCATGCCGAGCGAGGCGTTGTCGGCCATATCCATGCCCGTCATCGGCCCTTGCTCGATGCCGTCGGAATAGTCCGGACTGCGCGCGTTGGCGGGTGCGCGACCTCCTTGCATCGGCCCCATCGTCATGCCGTCTTTCGAGCCGTGGTCCATGGCCGGCACCGACGCGGCGTTCTTGTCCGCTGAAGGTCCTTCGTGTGTCATACCGGGCATTGCGCTGTGATCCATCCCCGGCATGCTTGAGTGAGGATCGTCGCGCGGCGCGCCAGCAGGCGCGGAAAGCGATGCAGCCGATGCCTTGGGTTTCGCGGGCACATGCGGCTCGGATGACTTCGAGGCGGCATTCAATGGAGGCGCACTGGGCATCGTCATCCCTGGCATGGATGAATGATCCATGCCGGACATGTCCTCGCTCGACGGGAGCGTCTGCGCATCGCTCATGGTTTGTCCATCTGCCCGTAACGGAATCGCACTCACAAGGGCGATCGCCAGCACGTTCCAAAGAAGGGATGCGCACGATATCTTTGAGAAATTCACAGAGGACGTCATGACACGACCACCTCACGAAACATGCCCGCTTCCATGTGGTAGAGCAGATGGCAGTGGTACGCCCAGCGTCCGAGGGCATCGGCTGTGACCGCATAGGTGATCCGCTGTGCCGGCTGCACGTTGATCGTGTGCTTGCGCACCTGGAACTGGCCGTCGGGCGTTTCCAGCTCGCTCCACATGCCGTGCAAATGGATCGGGTGATTCATCATCGTGTCGTTGACCAGCACGACACGCACACGTTCACCCGCGCGCAGGTGCACTGGCGTCGCATCGGAGAATTTCACGCCGTCGAATGACCAGACAAAGCGCTCCATGTTTCCGGTCAGGTGCAACTCAATCTCGCGACCGGGTTCGCGCGTGTCGATCGGACCGCCAATCGTGTGCAGGTCGGCATACGTCAGCACGCGCCGCCCGTTGTTGCGCAAGCCGATACCGGGGTCGTCAAGGTTCGTGCGCGGCATGTCGACATGCATGTCCACGTTCGGTCCGTACTCGGTCCGTGCATGACGTACCGAGGGTGCAGCGTCCGAAGCCATGCCGCCCATTGTGTCGTGATGCTGCATGCCGGACATCGCTTCCATGGAGGCCTTGCTTGCGTGCATCGATGCGCCACAACCGCCCTCCATTCCCTTCATGCCGCCCTTGTCCGAGCTGGGTTGGCCTGCGTCATGCTGCATACCGCCCATCGACATCGCGCCCATCATGTCGGTCATGTTGAGCCATTGCCGTGTATCGACCGGCGGCACGTCCGCTTCCATGCCCATCCGCGGCGCGAGCGTGCCGCGTGCGTAGCCCGTACGATCGATCGACTGGGCGAACAGGGTGTAGGCACGATCGTCCTGTGGCTCCACGACCACGTCGTAGACTTCCGCGACCGAGATGCGGAACTCGTCGATGCTGACCGGCTCGACATCCTGACCATCGGCTGCGACGACGGTCATCTTCAAACCGGGAATGCGCACGTCGAAGATCGTCGACGATGACCCATTGATGAAACGCAAGCGGATCTTCTCGCCGCGCTGGAACAACCCAGTCCAGTTGCTGGCGGGCGATGCACCATTGACGAGGTAGGTATACGTGTGGCCGGAAACGTCGCCGAGATCGGTCGGATTCATGCGCATCTGGTTCCACATCGTGCGCATGGCGAGTGCCTCGCTCAGACCCTTGTTGCGAGCGTCACGGACAAAATCAGCGGCAGTTGGCTGAGCGAAGTTGTAGTAGTCGCTTTGCTTCTTGAGCTTGGCGTAGATGCGTTCGGGATCCTCGTCGGTCCAGTCGTTGAGCATCACCACGTAGTCGCGGTCAGACGCAACCCGATCCGCGCCGGCGGGATCGATGATCAGCGCGCCGTAGACACCGGTCTGCTCCTGGAAACGCGAATGTGAGTGATACCAGTAGGTGCCGCTTTGTCGAACAGGGAATTGATAGGTGAATGTCTGGCCAGGCGCGATGCCATCGAAGCTGAAACCCGGCACACCGTCCATCTGAAACGGCAGAAGGATGCCGTGCCAGTGAATCGACGTCGGCACGCGCAGCCGATTGGTGACTCGCAGCGTCACCGTGCTCCCTTCGCGCCAACGCAATGTAGGTCCTGGAAGCGAACCGTTAACGACAGTGGCCGGGCGCATCGCGCCGGTGACGTTGACCATCGTCTCGCCAATCTCCAGCGCGAACTCCGTACCGCTCAACACGCCCGATTGACTGGGGCCGCCAAGCGCCCACGCGGAAGGTCGCCACAAACCGAGGCCGGCGACAGCGCCGCCCAGTGCCAGCCCTTGAACAAATTGCCGTCGCGTCGGACTGACGAGCAGCCCGGACGATGCGCCACGAAACGTTTTCATTGAAAGTCTCCAACATGGAAGACGTCGGCCAACTCTCGACGTCGTCATGATCGACCGCGCCACATCTCAGGCAAAGCCTGAT
>JBDSFA010000099.1:0-8941 GCA_039919785.1 Dokdonella sp.
GATCTGCTGCGCTGTGTACGGCACCGTGAACGCCTGGAAACGGCTGTCGCCCCAATGCGGATAGCGGCCGATGTTGACGAGCTCGATGCCGATCGAGCGCGGGTTGTAGCTGAACGTGTGGTTGGCAACGCGCGTGTCGGCAACGAAGCGGAACACCTTGCCTTCCAGATCGATGTAGTAGTGGCCGCTGTTGCCTGTCTGCGTGCCGGCGTAGTGGATGCGCTCGCCGAACTCGCGCGCCATCTTCATGTCGGGTAGTTCGGTGCAGTGGATCACCACGAGATCGATCGCCGATGACGGCCGTGCTGCAAGGCGTTCCTCGTAGGGCAGGGGCCAGTTGTCGATCGCGAGTGCCGGCATTTTTCGGGATTCCAGGAGGAAAGATTGCGAGTGAAGGGGCAGGCGCACGGGCCGGCCGTTGCGTGGCAATGCTAGCATCACGCTCTTTTTCCCGATGCAGCAGGCACGCAAGCCCATGAAAGGCACGGTCATCCTCTCGCACGGGCTCGAAAGCGGACCGCAGGCGACCAAGGTCAGCGCGCTGGCCGAGGTCTGCGACACGCTCGGTTGGGCCAGCGTGCGACCGGACTATCGCGACATCGATGCGCACCGCGACCCGCTCGCGATCGATGCGCGCATTGCACGCGTGCTCGAACAGACGCCGGCCGACGGTCGCGTCGTGTTTGCCGGATCGAGCATGGGCGCATTCATTTCAGGCTTCGCGTCGATCGAACGCCGCTGCAAAGGTTTGTTCCTGCTCGCCTTGCCGACCGCGATTCCGGGTTATCCGCATGCGTTCTCGGCAGCGGCCGTTCCGACTGCGCTGGTCCATGGCTGGCGAGACGAGCTGTGCCCGGTCGATGCCGTCATCGGATTTGCGCGCGACCGCGGCGCCGATCTGCACCTGGTCAACGATGACCATCGCCTGAGTGCGCATGTGCACACCTGCGCGGATCTGTTCCGCAGCTTTCTTGATGGATTGCGCTAAATGCTGACCCTGTTTGCGACCTGTCCGAAAGGACTCGAACTGCTGCTGCGCGACGAGCTGCGTGCGCTTGGCGCCGAGGACGCACGCGAGGCACTCGCCGGCGTGCATTTCAGCGGCCCGCTCGATCTGGCCTACCGCGCCTGTCTGTGGTCGCGCCTCGCCAGTCGCATCCTGGTGCGTATCGCGGAATTCGATGCGGCGGATGCGGATGCGCTTTACGCGGGCGTGCAGGCCATCGACTGGTCCGAGCACCTCTCTCTTGAAGGCACATTCGCGATCGATGCGGTATCCGGCGCGAGTGCGCTCACCCACACCCAGTACATTGCGCTGCGCAGCAAGGACGCGATTGTCGACCAGTTCCGCGAGCGCAGCGGCGAGCGCCCGAACATCGATGTCGAGCGACCCTCGATCCGCATCAACGTCCGTTTGTATCGCAACCGCGCAACCCTGTCGCTGGATCTGTCGGGCACGCCGCTGCATCGCCGTGGCTGGCGCATGGGGCAGGGCGATGCACCGCTGAAGGAAAACCTTGCCTGCGCGATGTTGCTGCGCTCGGGCTGGCCGGCGGTGCACGCGGCGGGCGGGGCATTGCTCGATCCGATGTGCGGCGGCGGAACCCTGTTGATCGAAGGCGCCCTCATGGCTGCGGATGTCGCGCCGGGTCTCAAACGCGAATATTTCGGTTTCACCGGTTGGCGCCAGCACGATGCGAAGGCCTGGGACGCTCTGATCGCTGAAGCGAGCGAGCGCGCCGGGAACGGATTGCGCAATCTGAAGCCGCTCTTCTTCGGCTTCGATCACGACCCGAATGTGCTCAACGAAGCAAAGCGCAATGCGCAGGCCGCCGGAGTTGCCGGCTTCCTGCATCTGGCGCGCCAGTCGGCCGAACATTTGAAGCGCCCGGCCGACTGTGAGGCGCCGGGTCTGGTGATCTGCAATCCGCCGTATGGCGAACGCCTTGGCGAACGCGCCGCGCTGGGCGAGTTGTATCGCGCATTCGGCCAACGCCTGCGTTCCGAATTCACCGGCTGGCGCGCTGGCGTCATCGTGTCCGACGAAGAGCTCGGCCACCTGCTCGGACTGCGTGCGGACAAACGTTACGTGCTCTACAACGGAGCGCTCGAATGCAAGCTGCTGACCTTCGACCTGAACGAGCATGTGCCACGCGAACGTGTGGTGAAGCCGCTTTCCGAAGGCGGCCAGGCCGTTGCGAACCGCATCGGCAAGAACCACAAGCACTTGCGCAAGCGCTTTGAGCGCGACGGCATCTCCTGCTATCGGATCTACGATGCAGATCTTCCCGAGTATGCCGCCGCGATCGATGTCTATACGGCCGTGGCTCGAGATCAAACGGCCGACGCGCAGGGCGTTTTTCCGCAGACGTGGCTGCATGTGCAGGAATACGCGCCGCCTAGCGACATTCCCGAGATCACCGCGCGCGATCGGCTGCGCGATCTGGTGCACGCGGCCGGTGTCGCACTCGACGTTCCGCGCGAGCGAATTTCGGTTAAAACACGTTATCGCGCCAAGGGTGGCTCGAAGTACGGACGCTTCGAGGAGCGCAACGAGTTCCTGCTGGTGGAGGAGGGCGCGCTGAAGTTGCGTGTGAACCTGTTCGACTATCTCGACACCGGCCTGTTCCTCGATCATCGTCCTGTGCGTGCGCGCATGCGCGAACTCGCAGGCGGCAAGCGATTCCTCAACTTGTTCTGCTACACCGCGACAGCGAGCGTGCACGCAGCGGCGGGCCGCGCGCGTTCAACCGTTAGCGTCGATCTTTCGGCCACCTATCTGGAATGGGCGGCGCGCAACTTTATCCTGAACGGCTTCACCGGCAGCAGCCATGAGCTGGTCCAGGCCGACGTGCTGGAATGGCTGCGCCATGACCGCGAAAGCTACGATTTGATCTTCGTGGATCCGCCGACGTTCTCCAATTCCAAGCGCGCCGAGGATTTCGACGTGCAGCGCGACCACGCCGAGTTGCTCAAACTGTGCGGTGAGCGGCTGGCGCCGGGCGGCTTGATTGTGTTTTCGAACAACTCGCGGCGGTTCACGCTGGATGAAAGCGTGCAACAGACGTTTGAGGTGCGTGACATCACGCCCGCGACAATTCCGTTCGACTTCGCGCGCAACGCGCGAATTCACAGGTGTTACGAATTGCGTCGCCGTCACGAGAGTTGAGCAATTTCTTAACGCAAGCCGTGAAATGCTCAGTCCCGATTCAGCCGACCGACCGCAGCATGCGAGTCGTACTTCTGGAGGGTACTTTCATGATCAACAAGGTTCGCTTCGCGATGTTCGGTTTGCTGCTCGCTGCAGGCGTCGCGCTTGCACCGTCGGCGTTCGCGCGCGGTCACGTGAATCTCGGCATCAACATCGGCTTGCCCGGCATCGGCATCGGATTTTCCGATTGTCACCATTGCGGGTGGGGCGGCAACTATGGCGGCGGCGGTTACTATGGCCGCGGCTATGGCGGCGGTGGTTACTACGGCGGCGGCTACGGCGGTGGCGGATACTACGGCGGCGGCTACTCCGGCTATGTGGCGCCTGCTTACTATGCGCCGTCTTATTACGGTTCGTCGTACTACGGCGCCTCCGACTACAACTCGAGTTATTACGAGTCGTCCGACTACGGTTATCCGGCCTATGGTGCGGTCTACTACAGGAGTGGTTCCGGCCACCACGGGCATTACTCCGAGCATCATCACGATCGTGGTGACCGCCACTACAACGGCGACTACGGTCATCGTGCCAGCTACTACGATCGCAGCGGTGACTACCGCCACTGATCGACAGTCAGCGCTGGCGGCGAACCCTCCCCCTTCCCCGCCGTCAGCACTCCCGCCCCGCGACGATTTCCCCTGATCGTCGCGGGGTTTCTTTATGTCCATGGATGGAATGTCCATGGATGGACGGTATGCCGGTCCGCTGGCGTTCCTGACGCCAGCAGACACTTCGCACAACCCTGTGGGTCGCAATGCAGGAGCAAATGCAAGTGATGCCCAAAGCCCTTTGCGCGACGGGCTAGGGGCGAAAGCCAGCGCATTCTCGCCGCCGGGTTATGATGCCGCGCTATGTATCTCGATTTGGCTAAAGCATGACCGACGATTCCAGTCGATCCAGTCCCACCGCAGCTGGAGCACCGCCGAGCGGCTGGACTTTTTTTCGTCAATGGCTGAAAAATCCGCGCGCCGTTGCAGCGTTGGCTCCCTCGGGGCGTCAACTGGCCGGAAAAATGGTGGCCCAGCTGCCGGTCGGTGCGCGTCGCATTATCGAATTGGGTGCGGGCACCGGTGTATTCACGCGTGCGCTGATCGACTGCGGGATTGCCGCCAGCGATCTGCTCGTTGTCGAACTGAACGAAGAACTTGCACGCCTTCTTCAGCAGCAATTTCCGCAATCGCTGGTGGTGAACGGCGATGCCTGCAATCTGGCGGGTATCGTTGCCGGGCATCAATTTGCCAGCGCTGGCGAAGTGGATGCCGTCATCAGCGGCCTTGGATTTCTCCCCATGCCGCGCACGCTGCAGAAACAGATCCTGCAGGCCGTGTTTGCCGTGCTGGGCGCGAACGCACCCTTGATCCAGTTTACCTATGGCCCCTCCAGTCCGTTGCCGCGCGATTTGCTGGACGAACTCGGCTTGAACGTGCGCCGCGCCGGAATCGCGCTGTTGAACGTGCCGCCGGCCGTGGTCTATGTCTATACGCGCAATCGATCGACGTTGGTTCGCGCCGTTCGCGCCGGCGACAGGAACTGAGCGGTCCGTCAGTAGCAGTAGAGCATCCTTGGCGCGGTATCATGTACGCCGCTATCAGCAATGCAGAGGACACGCCGTGGCCGATTCGCCGAATCCCGATTGGATGAACCAGTGGCAGGCCATGTCTCGCCAGTATATGAATGCGTGGCAGGACATGTCGCGCAATGGCGCACACGGCCAGGCATCGCCGGTTGCTCCCGTGTGGCCGCCGCAGGGCTTTGATCAGGCGGCGCGACTTTTCTCAGTCGGTGGTGGCCAGGGCGAGACAATCGAACGTCTCGTCGACAGCGCGAAAAATTATGCATCCTTCATGCAATCGATGCTTGCCACCAGCATGCAGGGTGGAGCGGCGCCCAACTGGAGCGATGCACTGCGTCAGGGCTTTGCCAGCATGGGCGGCAATGCGCCGATGTTCAATCCGTCGGCTGCACAGGGCTGGCAGGGAATGGCAGGGCAGGGCGGTGACGGTTTCGCACGCATGATGAGTGCGATCAGTGCGATGAAACTGCCCTCGAACGGTGGTGTCGACGAAATCAAGAGCTGGTTCAATCTGCCCGCATTCGGCATGGGGCGCGAGCATCAGGAGCATCAACAGAAATCCGTCGTAGCCTGGATCGAATATCAGGAACACATGGGGCGCTACAACGCGCTTATGTTGAAGGCGAGCCAGCGCGGCTTCGAACTGTTCGAGGGTAAACTCAGCGAACGCGAACAGCCGGGGCGGCAGATTGAATCGCTGCGCGCGCTGTACGACCTGTGGGTGGATGCCGCCGAAGAAGGCTATGCCGAGATCGCGCTGTCGCAGGAATTTCGCGATGCGTATGGCGCAATGGTCAATGCACAGATGCGCGTGCGCTCGCAGGTGCAGCAGGAAGTCGAACGCGTGGCGACCGATTTCGGTATGCCGACGCGCAGCGAGATCAACAGCATCGGCGAACGCCTGCAGGCCTTGCGGCGTGAGGTCCGCGCGAGCGGTATGAACGGTGCACTGGCAGACGAGGTCGCCGCATTGCGCGAAGAATTTGCCGCATTCAAGGCCAGCGCAAAGCGTACTCAGCCAGTAGCTGCGGTAAAGACAATGCCGGCAAAGCCTGCCGCCGCCGGCGTAGCTTCGGTCAAGGTCGTTCCCATCAAACCCGCCGCCGCCGCTGCACGCAAACCTGCCGCACGTACAGCAAAGGCGGCCACACGAGCAAGGCCAAAACGCGCATCGCGCGAGGCTGCTGCAGCACCGGCGCGGGCAAATGTGCGCGGCGGCAAGAAATCGGATAAGCGGGTGGAGAAAGCAGTCGCTGCGACGGCATCCGGAAATTTCGCGTCGCGCATCGAGAAATTCGCCACTGCCTCGCTCGGAACACCGCGCGGAAAATTGAAGCAGGCCGAAGCGCCGGTTTCTCCGAAGAAGAAAAAGAAGTCGAAGCGCTGAGCGCATAACAAGGACGCACCATGGGCCCGATCAAGATCGAACCTGCACGCGCGCTCGAAGAGGCGCTGACCACCCAACGCAAGCTGGCTGCAGCGCTGACGACATTGCGTTCGCTCGACGAAGTCGAATTCGGCGTGACTGAAAAGGAAGCGATCTACCGCGAGGACAAGCTCGTCGTCTATCGCTTCAAGGGCGAGAAACCGCCAACGGCGAAGGTGCCGATCCTGATCGTCTATGCGCTGGTCAACCGGCCTTACATGGTCGACCTGCAGGACGATCGCTCGCTGGTCAAGAACCTGCTTGCGCGCGGCGAAGACGTCTACCTTATCGACTGGGGCTACCCGGATGGCGCCGACCGCTGGCTGACCCTGGACGACTACATCAACGGCTACATCGCGCGCTCGGTCGACGCGGTCGCCAAGCATGCGAAGGTGAAGAAGACCAACCTGCTGGGCATCTGCCAGGGCGGCGCGTTTTCGCTGTGCTTCGCCGCGATGCATCCAGACAAGGTGCAGAATCTGATCACGATGGTGACTCCGGTCGATTTCCAGACACCGGAAAACATGCTGTCGAGTTGGGTGCGCAACCTGGACGTTGATCTGTTCGTCAACACGCTCGGCAACATCCCGGCCGACTTGATGAACCTGTGTTACCTGATGCTGAAGCCGGTTCGTCTGAACCAGCAGAAATACATCGGCTTGGTGGATATCCTCGACGACAAGGTCGAGATGGAGAATTTCCTGCGCATGGAAAAATGGATCTTCGATTCGCCCGACCAGGCCGGCGAAGCCTTCCGTCAATTCATCAAGGATTTCTACCAAGGCAACAAGCTGGTCAAGGGCGGCCTCAAGATCGGCGCGCACGACGTGAGCTTGCGCAACGTCACGATGCCGGTGCTGAACATTTTCGCCGAGCAGGACCATCTGGTGCCGCCGTCGGCCTCGCGCGTGCTTGTCGACCACGTTGGCACCAAGGACTACACCCAGATCGCGTTTCGGGGCGGCCATATCGGCATCTACGTCTCCGGTCGCGCTCAGCGCGAAGTGCCGTCGGCGATCCACGACTGGCTGGCTGCACGCGCGCGCTGAGCGTCGCGTGCGAGGAATGTTTCGTGTGGGTGGGACTTCAGTCCCGATGCTTCATGTCGAGAAGCGTCGCGATTGAAATCGCTCCTGGACGGCAGATTCCTGCTGAACATCTCACGGAATGAGCAGCCAACGCCCGCCTGCGGCTAACTGCGCCCCTTTTTTTTGATGGCTCGAGCGTACACCCATGAATGACATACTGATCCACCTGCACGGCATCACGATCACGCCGTGGAAGCTGGTTGGCCTGACCGGCGCGTTCCTGTTCACCGCGCGCTGGTTCGTGCAACTTTATGCGACCAAGAAACTCAAGCGAATCGTCATGCCGATGTCGTTCTGGTACCTGTCAATCGTCGGCAGCGCGATGACGCTCGCCTACTTCATCTGGGGCAAGAACGATTCGGTCGGCATCATCGGCAACGCATTTCCGATGTTCGTCTCGGTCTACAACGTGTTCGTACACGTGCGCCATCAGCGATCCGAGATCGTCAGCCCGGGCGGCTCCGAGGAGAGCTGAGTTTCCGGCGAACGAACCCTATGGGAACATCTGTCTGCGGGAGTGGCTTCAGCCACGATGCTCAGGCGTGGATTTACACCGAGCGACACCATCCCCACCCAACCCTTCCCTTGAAGGGGAGGACTTCAAAGCCGAGATCCTTGAGAGTCATCCCCTTCAAGGGGAGAAGAGACGCGCTTGCGGACCACTGGTCCGCGCGCCGCTGAAGCGCTGCACATGGATGTGCAGACCGGGCTTTCGGGCAGGATGCCCCAGGGTTGGGTGGGGTTGATGCGATGTAACGCACATGGCGACGCGCTGCTCTTCTCCCTCTCCCCTGCGGGGAGAGGGTCGGGGTGAGGGGGCGTGTGGAGTGCATCGCTTCGTGTTCCCCTCACCCGCCGCGCTATGCGCGTCGACCTCTCCCCGGCAGGGAGAGGTAAATTCGGCATCGCTGATGCAAGTCCTTCCCCTCGAAGCCAGGGTCTGGTGCGGATGGTGAGCGTCCCTGTGGGAGCGGCTTCAGCCGCGATGCCTTTTGCGAGAGAGCGTCGCGGCTGAAGCCGCTCCCACAGACAGTTGCTCCCACAGAAAATTACTCCCTCACAAAACCGCTTCCCCGCACAGTCATCTCGAAAACTGCTCAGAGCGAACCTCCTGCCGCGTGCCCCGACGCCCACGCCCACTGGAAGTTGTAGCCGCCGAGCCAGCCGGTCACGTCGACGACTTCGCCGATGAAATACAGGCCCGCCACGCGTTTTGATTGCATCGTCGACGACGACAGTTCATCGGTGTCGACGCCGCCAAGCGTGACTTCGGCAGTGCGGTAGCCTTCGCTGCCGCTTGCCACCAGCGGCCAGTCCGACAACAGGGTCGCGATCTGGCGCAGTTCCGCTTCGCGATACTGGCGCATCGGCTTGCTCTCCAACCCTACTTCGCACAGACGCTGCGCGAAACGTTTTGGAATGCGCTCGGCGAGCACCGTGCGCAATTCGCTTGCCGGCCGTTCGGCTTTCTGCGCGCACAGCCATTCGAAGGTATCGCCATCGGGCAACAGATCCAGCCGAAGGTCATCGCCCGGATTCCAGTAGGAGGAAATCTGCAGGATGGCTGGACCGCTGATGCCGCGATGCGTGACCAGCATGAAGTTGCGGAAGCTCATGCCGTTGCAACGCGCTTCGATCGGCAG
>JBDSFA010000177.1:0-12682 GCA_039919785.1 Dokdonella sp.
TCAAGGATTCGCGTCTCATCGTCGTGACCGACCTTGGCACCGTGCTGAAGAAATCGCTCGACGGCAGCCTCGATATCTTTGTGCAGTCGATCCAAAGCGGCGCGCCAGTCGCTGATGCGAGTGTGCAGATCCTCGGCAAGAACGGGCAGGTGCTCGTGACGCAATCGAGTGGCGCGGACGGCCGCACGCATTTCGAGGCGCTGCAAGGATTCGAGCGCGAGAAGACGCCGACCCTGGTTGTGGTCAAGAAGGGCGAGGACCTTTCTTTCCTGCCCTACAACGGGCGCGACCGTCGCCTCGATTTTTCGCGCTTCGACATTGGCGGCATCCGCAATGCGCGCGATGCGGGTCAGTTGTCGGCCTATATGTTCTCCGACCGCGGCCTGTATCGCCCGGGCGAAACCTTCCACGTCGGCATGATCGTGCGGGCGGCCGACTGGAAGCGCACCCTGGTTGGTGTGCCCTTGCAGGCCGAAGTGGTCGATCCGCGCGGTCTCGTCGTCGACCGGCGCAAGCTGAAACTAGGTGCGAACGCGTTCGAGGAACTGAGCTTCACAACGCAGGAGACATCGCCGACCGGCGCATGGAGCGTTAATCTGTCGTTGATCAAGGACGATGACGAAACCAGCCCGCTCGGCAGCGTGTCGGTGCAGGTCAAGGATTTTCAGCCCGACCGCATGAAGGCGAACGCCTATCTCTCGCGCCAATCGGTCGATGGCTGGATCAAGCCTGACGATCTCAGTGCGCGCATCACGCTGATGAATCTGTTCGGCACGCCGGCGCAGCAGCGCCGTGTCGAAGCGACGATGACCTTGTCGCCGACCTGGCCGAGTTTCCGCGCGTTCAAGGATTACGCGTTCTTCGATCCGAACCATGCGAAAGACGGCTACAGCGAACCGCTCGGCGAGAAGCAGTCCGACGAGAAAGGCGAGGTCGTGTATCCGCTCGACCTGTCCAAGTACGGAACGTCGACCTACCGCTTGCAGATCCTCGCCAAGGGTTACGAGGCCGAAGGCGGGCGCAGCGTTGCCGCGGAAGCCGCCAGCCTGGTGTCGTCACTGGACTACCTGATCGGCACGCGTGCCGATGCACGCCTCGACTACATTGCGCGCGACGCCAAGGTCAACGTGAACCTGATCGCGATCGATCCGAATGCGAAGCGCACCGCGGTCGACGGACTGAAGACCGCGATCGTCGAGCGTCGCTACGTATCGGTACTGACCAAGCAGGACTCGGGTGTCTACAAGTACGAATCGCGCGCGAAGGAAATCCCTGTCAGCGAGGCGCCGCTGAAGATCGGCGCCACCGGCATCGACTATGCATTGCCGACCGCGACGCCAGGCAGCTACGCGCTGGTGGTGAAGAATGCGCGCGGCGAGGAACTCAACCGCGTGCAGTTCGCGATCGCTGGCGAGGCGAATCTCAGCCGTTCGCTCGAGCGCAACGCGGAGCTGGAACTCGCGTTGTCCAAGCACGATTACGCGCCCGGCGAGGAGATCGAAGTTGCGATCCGCGCGCCATACGCGGGCGCGGGCCTGATCACGATCGAACGTGATCATGTGTATGCGCACACGTGGTTCCGCACGAGCACCACCGGGTCGGTGCAGAAGATCCGCGTGCCGGCTGAGTTCGAAGGCAATGGCTACGTCAACGTGCAGTTCATCCGCGATCCATCATCGGACGAGATCTTCACGAGTCCGTTGTCGTATGGCGTCGCGCCGTTCTCGGTCGATCTGGACGCGCGCCGCGATGCGCTCACCCTTGGCACGCCGGCGCAGGTCAAGCCGGGCGAGACGGTCACGTTCAAGGTCGGCGTGGCGCACCCCGCGCGCGTCGTCGTGTTCGCGGTCGACGAGGGCATCCTGCAGGTGGCGCGCTACACGCTCGGCAATCCGCTCGATTTCTTCTTCAAGAAACGCATGCTCGAAGTGACGACCAGCCAGACGCTGGACCTCATTCTGCCCGAGTTCTCCAAGCTCGCCGGCATGGCGGCTCCCGGCGGCGACGAGGATGGCGCGCTTGGCAAACACCTCAATCCCTTCCGCAAGAAGCACGCGCCGCCGGTTGCGTACTGGTCCGGCCTCGTCGAGGTCAAGGACACGAAGGACTTCAGCTGGAAAACGCCGGACGACTTCAACGGCAAGCTGCGCGTGATGGCCGTCGCGGTGGCGCCGGATCGGGTTGGTACCGCCGAAGGCGCGACCATTGTGCGCGGCGATTTCGTGCTGTCGCCGAACGTGCCGTCGATGGTTGCGCCAGGTGACGAATTCGAAGTCAGTGTCGGCGTCGCCAACAACCTCACGGGTCTTGGTGGCAAGCAATTGCCGATCAGCGTCAAGCTCGAAGCGAATGCGCAAGTCGAAGCCGTTGGCGCGGCACAGCAAGAGCTGAAACTCGGCGAGTTGCGCGAAGGCGTCGCGCTGTTCCGCCTGCGCGCGAAGGGCGAGCCTGGTGTCGCGAGCCTCGCCTTCAGTGCGAGCAGCGGCGACAAGGCTGCCAAACAGACGGTTGAGGTATCGGTGCGACCGGCGGTGCCGTATCGCAGCGAGATCGCGATCGGATCGGTACGCAGTGGCGTTTCCGACGTGAAGCCCTTGCGCACGATGTTCGATGCGCATGCCAAGCGCGACGTCGCGATGTCGTTTGCGCCGCTGGTGCTCGCGCGCGGTTTGTCCGCCTATCTCGCCGATTTTCCGCATCACTGCACCGAGCAATTGCTGAGCCAGGGCATGCCGGCGCTGGTGTTCGATGCGCACCCGGAGTTGGGCACCTTGACGCGCGGCGAAGATGCGCCGACGCCGGCGAAGGCATTCGCACAACTGATCGCGGTGCTGCGTTCGCGCCAGAATGCCGAAGGTGGCTTCGGTCTGTGGACGGCGACGCCGCAAGCGGAACGCTATGTCTCTGCGTATGCAGTGCAGTTCCTGCTCGAAGCGCGCGAGCGCGGCAAGAGCGTGCCGGACGATCTGCTCGACCATGCAAACACGTATCTCCTTACGCTCGCCGCGGACGAGAGCGACGGCAGCCTCGATGGTTTGCGCGAGCGCGCATTTGCGATCTATCTGCTGTCGCGTCAGGGCAAGGTGATGACGAATCAGCTCGCATCGGTGCGCAAGCGTCTGGACGAGCGCTATGCGAAGGAATGGCATGACGATTCGGCGGCATCGTATCTGGCCGCATCGTTGCAGTTGCTCAAGCAGGACAAGGAGGCGGCGAACCTCATCGACGGGCCGCAGAAAATCCTGCTGCGCCAGGTGCAGGACGCGAGCTATCGCTATGCGCGCTACTACGATCCCCTGATCCGCGACAGCACGACGCTGTACCTGATCGCGAAGCACTTCCCGGAACGCGCCAAGGCGCTGCCGGCGGATGCGCTGCGCAATATCGTCACAGCGTTGCAGCGTGGTTGGTACAACACGCTGTCGTCGGCGCAGATTGTGCTCGCGCTGGATGTCTATGCGAGCAAGGTCGGTGGCGAGCTGATGGACAAGCTCGCGATCGAGTCGATTGCAGCAGACGGCAAGGCGACGCCGATCGGCAAGGTCGACGGCATTGTCGCATCGGCAAAATTCAACGCAGCGGCAAACGCGCTACGGCTGCGCAATGGCGCCGATGCGAATGCGTGGTACACGGTCACTCAGACAGGCTTTGATCGTGTGGTGCCCAGTGTCGAGCGCAAGGAAGGCATCGAGATCCTGCGCGAATACACCGACGCGCAGGGCCATGCGGTCGACAGGGTTGCGCTCGGCGATGAATTGCAGGTTCACGTGAAGATCCGTGCGACGCGCAATGACGGCGTCGGTAATGTCGCGATTGTCGATTTGCTGCCGGGAGGATTCGAGCCCGTGCAGGAAACGCATACGACGGGCGACGCAGCGGCGGCTGATCCTGCCGATGCGGATGCGGCCACGGAAACGACCGGATCCAACACCACGACCTGGTTCAGCCCGGTCGGCCTCGCATCGTCGAGCTGGCATCCGGAGTACGCCGATGTTCGCGACGATCGCGTCGTGATCTACGGCAGCGCGAGCACCGGCGTGCAGGAATTCGTCTACCGCATCAAGGCGACCAACGCGGGCACGTATGTGGTGCCGCCCGCGTATGGCGAATCGATGTACGACCGCACGATCCAGGCGCAGTCGAAAGGCGGCGGCAAGCTCGTGGTCGAACGCGCGAAGGAGTAGGGCGTGCAATTGGTCCTGCCCACCATCCCCACCTAAATCCTCCCCTTGAAGGGGAGGACTTCAAAGCGATGCTCTCAAGCCCTCCCCTTCAAGGGGAGGACTTCAAAGCGATGCTCTCAAGCCCTCCCCTTGAAGGGGAGGACTTCAAAGCGCCGCTTTCAGCCATCCCCTTCAAGGGGGTGAAGAGGTGCGCTTGCAGACCACGTAGCGACTTCGTCTCGCTCATCGCTGGCAAGAACGAAGGACTACTCACTGACGCATACCCATTGCCCGCAGAATTGTCTGATTCGCTGAGAGTCACTTGAATGTCGAGTTTCACGATCCCTCATTTGTGTAACGACATCCGTCGGATATCATCGCTGTTGCTGCCCTGGGCGCCGAAGGTATCAAGCATGCAATCTCGTGATTCATTCAAGTCGATGCCGCTGCGCGGCGCGGCTTAGCTCAGATGCTCGTGCGCGTGCGACGGCACTGGCACAACGTGCTGGCTGTCGCAGCTTTGTTCGCGGCGGTGCTCGTTGGCGTGCGGCTATGGCCGCATCCACCGTTGTCAGAATCTGCATCGACCTCGACCGCGGTGCTCGATGCGCAAGGCCGCCTCCTGCGCCTGAGCTTGAGCACGGACGAAAAGTATCGGCTGTGGACGCCGCTCGCGTCGATTCCGCGCGATCTGGTCGCGGCTGTGCAATTGCACGAAGACCGTTGGTTCCGCTGGCACGTCGGCTTCAATCCCTGGAGTCTCGTGCGCGGCGCCTTCATCACCTATCTGCGCGGCGGCAATCGGCAGGGCGGCTCGACGCTGACGATGCAGCTGGTGCGCCTGCTGCATCGAGAGAGTACACGCACGCCGGGCGGCAAGTTCGTGCAGGTGTTGCGCGCGGTGTGGTTGGAGCTGCGCTATTCGAAGGATGAAATCCTCGAGGCGTACCTGAATCTCGCACCGTATGGCGGCAACATCGAGGGCGTCGCAGCGGCGAGCCGGATCTATTTCGACAAACCGGTCGAGCAACTCACCTTGCCCGAGGAACTCACGCTCGCGGTGTTGCCGCAGGATCCGAGTCGACGCGCGCGTCCTGATGCCGGCGATGTCGCCCTGATCGGCGACAACCTGCGCACGGCACGCGACCGCCTGTATCACCGCTGGGAATCCATGCATGGTGCGAACCCGGCGGATCGCGCGATGTTCAATCTGCCACTGCGTTTGCGACCTTCGAGTGAACTGCCGTTTGCAGCGCCACATGCGGTCGAGCAGGTGTTGTCAGAGGCGCGCTTCTCCGCGCGAAGAGAACCTGCAATCCGCACCACACTCGACCTGCGTCTGCAATCGCTGCTCGAACGCCAGGTGCGCGACTATCTCGCTCAGCGCAGCGTCAACGGTCTCGTCAACGCCTCGGCGCTGCTGGTCGACACGCGTGACATGGGCATCAAGGCGATGGTCGGCTCGGCCGACTATTTCAATGTGGCAATCGCGGGTCAGGTCAACGGCACCGCGGCCAAGCGTTCGCCCGGTTCCACGCTCAAGCCCTTCATCTACGCACTCGGTCTCGACGAAGGCGTGCTGCATCCGCTGACCATCCTGCGCGATGTGCCGACCGCGTTCGGTCCGTTCGCGCCGGAAAATTTCGATGGGCGTTTCCTGGGGCCCATCAGCGCAACGCAGGCGCTGATCCGCAGTCGCAACATTCCGGCGGTGTATGTCGCATCGAAACTTGCGAATCCGAGCTTCTACGATTTCCTCAAAGCCGCGGGCATCAGCCACCTTGCCAGCGAACGCCATTACGGACTCGCACTCGTGCTGGGAGGCGGTGACGTCACGATGCAGGAGCTCGCGATGCTGTACGCGATCCTGCCCAATCATGGCGAACTGCGACCCTTGCGCCTGCGCGAAGACGAACCGAAGGCTCCGGGCGTGCGCCTGCTCAGCGAAGAAGCAAGCTTCGTTGCGCTCGACATGTTGAAGAAAAATCCGCGTCCGGACGAAGCGACCGCGACGCCGGTTTCGCGCTTGCCGGTTGCGTGGAAGACCGGCACGTCGTGGAGCTTTCGCGATGCCTGGAGCGCCGGTACGTTTGGTCCGTATGTGCTGATCGTCTGGCTCGGCAATTTCGACGGCGCCGGCAATCCGTCGTTGATCGGCATCGAAGCGGCGGCGCCGTTGTTCTTCCGTGTGGTCGATGCGATCGAGGCCGAGCATCCGGATCTCGCCGGACCCGCGTGGCGGATTCCGCCGGGCGTCAAACACGTCGAAGTCTGTCTCGCCAGCGGCGATCTGCCGAATGCGTGGTGCCCGCGCCGTGGCGAGACCTGGTTTTTACCCGGCAAGTCGCCGATCCGTGTGAGTACCGTGCATCGCATGTTGCATGTCGACACGCGCAGTGGTCGCATCGCCTGCCCGCCGTACGATCCTGCGCATACGAAGGAGCAACTGGTCGAAGTGTGGCCGACGGATCTGGCCAAGGTCTTCAGCGACGCGGGCTTGCCGCGTGCGAAGCCGCCGCCGGATGGCGATTGTGCCGCCGAGGTTGGCGGCGATCCGCCACAGATCACCTCGCCCTTGCGCGGCGCGTCCTACACCGTGCGGCGCGGTGCGGAGGAAACGCGCATTGCGTTCAACGCCACGGTCGACGGTGCGACACGCACGTTGTACTGGTTTATCGACGAGGCCTACGTCGGTTCCGCGAAGGCCGGTGAAGTCTTTTACTGGACGGCGTCAGCGCCGGGTCGGCACAGCGTGCGTGCGGTTGACGACCATGGCCACGCCGACGCGCGTGAGTTGCGCGTCGAGTTTGTCGAGTAGATTGTGCAATTCAGTGGTAACGGCGCATGCATCGTTCCGGCATCGCGCCGGAACGATGCATGCGCCTGGGTTCAACGACTGCCTTCGAAGCCGTCGGCGAAGATTTTGTCGATTGGCGCGTCGTAGTGAGTCAGGCGAAGCAGCGCAAGTTCGTACAAAGGAGACGTGCGTTCGGCCATGCCGGCAAGGATCGCGCGACCCTGAGCATCGAGCGCGAGGGCGGAGGACTCGCTGAATACACCGCCTGGCGCGAGATCGACATTCGCAACGCCGGCCAGTGCGAAGCTGCTGTCGAGCACGCCATCAGCCGAGGTGCGGAATGCGAGGAAGCCCGACTGGTCCGGTGCGGCGTAGCTCACCGAAACGACAAGCTTGCCGTCCGATTGCTGCACGAGGCCGGTTGGATAGCGCGTTCCAGCGGTCGGCACCACGGCGATCGGCTGCAATCCCGGGGATGTCGCCGGTCCGAAGGCCGCGTCCATCGAACCGTCTGCGGCAACGCGGCCGAGCACGATGTTGATGCTGGTGTTGCCTTCGCCATCGTCGATGCTGTAGTGGCCGGCGAACACGGCACCACCGGTGAGTGTCGGCAGCAGGTGTTCGATGCCGTCGATGACGAGGCCGGGTGCTTCGTCAGGACGATGGAACACGCGCATGCCTGTGCCCGCGAACGTGGTGTCGAGCGCGCCGCTCGCATCGAGTCGCACGAGTGCGAAGTCTGAGCCCATGCCGGCGCCATAGACTTCGTAGTTGCCGCCGCCAACGACGCCGTCACTGGCGGTGAGCGCAATGGTAGTGAGATAGCCGCTCTGGCCGGCGACGCCGTCCCAGTCGATCACGACGCCGCCATCGCCCATCGAGCCAAACGAGACGTCGGGCTGGCCGCTTGCGTCGAAACGGCCGATGTAGCTGTGGTTGATCGTGCTGATCGATTTTTCGCCGCCGATGACGATGCGCCCTTGGCTGTCGATTGCAACCGCGTGCACATACACGTTGGGAATAAGGATGATGCCATCCGTGCCGAAGCTGGTGTCCATTGCGCCGGTGGCATCGAGTTTCACCAGGAAACCGCGCAGCGGTCCGAACGCGTACGCGCTGCCGCCGACGATGATCGAGCCATCCGACAGGCGCTGCATCGCATCGATTTCCTGGATGCCGGCGCCTGTGGTCGGCACGAGGTCAGGCAATACGAGCACGCCAGGGATGCCGGGAATGTTGCCGAACGTTGCGTCCGCGCTGCCATCGGCGTTCAGGCGCGCAAGCATCGCGCGCACATGCGGATCGAACGGGCTGGACGAAATGAACTTGTTGCGCTCGCCTGCGACGAGGATCTTCTCGTCCGGCAGCGAGAGCGCCGCGTGCGGCCGCAACTCGCGCGCCTCGACATCGTCCGGCGTGATGTAGGCGGCGCCGTTGGTACCGAAGGTGGGATCGGGGCTGCCTTCGGTGGCGAGGCATGGAATGGTGAACAGGGAAGCGAACAGCAACACGGCGCCCGTAGGGCTCAGGTGGGACAACGACATGCGCATCTCCAGGTGCAGGGGTGATGTGCCAGCTTGCGCAGTCGCACGCCGAGACGCATGAGCCGAACGTTAGGGGTGGATTAGTTCGGCATCAAGGAAAGGTCTAAACGACTGATCGACCGTTGAAATCTCCATCAGTGCGAATTCGGCGCGATGGCGAGCGCGGCTGGCAGCGGGCGATCACCGGCGAGTGCCTGCGCGCGCGCGAGGGCGCTGCGCCAGAGCGCTTCCTCGCCCAGCGCCTGATGAATGCGCACTTGCAGCAAGGCGCTGTCGAAGTCGCGCGTTGCAAACCCGGCAATGCGTTCGGCTTGTGCGCTTGCGCGCGCCGTTTCGCCGCGGCCGATCAGCCACTGGGCATACGCGGTCGCGACTTCCCGCAGGTCGAGCGGAATGCGCAGCGCATCCGCTTCGCCGATCGCGCGTGCGTACCAGGTGGCCGCGGCATCGGGGTTGGCAGTCGTGCGTGCCTGCGCGAGCTCGGCATAAAGGCGTGCTGCCGCACTGCCCGCTCGTGCGGCAAACGTCGACAGGTCCTCTGCCACACGGCTGGCAGTGGCCGCGTCGCCCTCGGCCAGCAGCGCTTCGATACGCAGCATGTAGGCGCGCGCAAATTCACGCGCATCGTCGGCCGCGGCGAAGTGGTCGATCGCCTTGGCCGCATCGATGGCGGCCTGCTGCGCGTCACCGTGTTCGAGCGCGAGCCGAGCCGCGAGCGCATGCCCGCGTGCCTGCGCGACGGGGTCGTCCTCGCGGTCCGCCGCATCTAGCAGGCTGCTCAGTTGTTCCTTCACGCCTTGCTCACGACCATTCGCGACCAGCACGGTCAGGCACGTCAACTCGCCGTTGCGACGCCACGCTGGATCGGCGACCTGGGCCGTCAGGTCGCGCAAGCGCGGCTCCAGCGTCAGCGCCGCTGCAGGTTCCAGCAGGGCCAGTTGCAATTCGGCCACGCCCATCAATGCGTTCAACTCGGCCGCATGCACGCCAAAGGTCGCGAAGCGGTCGGCAGCGCGACGGAACACGGGTATTGCTTCGGCATAACGCTCGCGACGCATGTCCAGCGCGGCAAGGTTCGAATCGATCAAGGCCAATGCGAGCAGGTTGCCGCTGCTCTCGAACGCGACACGCGCCTCGGCGAATGCCTGCAGCGCGAGGTCGATCTGATCCATCGCGCCGGCGATGTTGGCGCGACCATTGAGCGCCTTGCCCAGCACATCCGGCGCATTCTGGCCGCGCAGCAACGCGATCGCTTCGTCGAAGCGGCTGGCCGCGACGGAGTTGTTGTTGCGCATGGCCGCGATGACGCCGAGGTTGCTCAGCGCGCGCGCATGCAGCACCCGGTCCTGCTCGACCGACACTGATTGCACGATCGCCGTGAAAGCGGATTCGGCGGCGTCGAACTTGCCGGCCTGGTAATCGATCTGCGCGAGACGCAGGCGCACTTCGGGCTGGTCGCGTTGCGTCGCGGGCGCGCGTGCCAGCAGGGCGCGTGCATCGTCGAGACGATCGTTGAGGATCGCGGCCTCGGCTTCCTGCAACAGCGCGTCAAGTCCGGAGCGGTCGATCGCTGCGGCAGCGCCGGCAGGCGGCGCGTAGCCCAATTGCCGGGCAAGATCGTCGGCTGCAATCTGCGCGGCGAGCAAGACATTGCCAGACGTGCCGTTGCCGTCGACCGGCGGCGCGCGGCCGAGCCGCGTGTGCAGGCGCACGTGCCAGTTCTGGTCGCTGCGTTCCGCGCGCGCCTCGATAACGACATTCGCGCCGGCAGCAACCGCGAGTGCCGCCGCGTCCGCATTGCCGGCGGCGCGGTGGGCTGCATCGGTCAGCACGACGACGTTGTCGCTGGGCACCACCGGCAACCCCGCCGCGCGCAGGCGCGTCGCGACATGGTCCATCAAGCCGAGGCGGATCCATTCGGAACCTTCCCCGGCAACGACATTGACCGGTAGCACGAGTGCAATCGCGGCGTGTGCAGGGGAACCCGGCAACGCCGCTCGGGTGGGGTCTTCTTCATGGCGCAAGGCAAGCACCGCCGCGATGGTAAGCAAGGCGGCAAACAGCGCAATTGCCGCGAGGAAGCGGGGCGATCGCGATGGTCTGCGTACGCTTTTCGCAGGCGCGCTACTGACCAGGATTGCACTTGCTGGTTCGACGATGGCATTGGGAGCCGCTATGGCAGGTGCCGCCGGCGCTTCGTCCACCACGCTCGTCGGCGCGACCCAGTGATAGCCGAAGCGCACGACGGTGCGCACGTGGCTTTGTTCCTTGCCGGTGTCGTCAAATGCGCGGCGCATCGCGAGTATTGTCTGCGCGAGCAGGCCGTCGCTGATGTCGGCCTTGCCCCAGACCGCGGCGATCAGTTCATCGCGTCCGACGGCGCGCTCGCGATGTTGGACCAGATACACGATGCAATCGAAGGCGCGCGGCGGCACCGGTACGGGCGCACTACCGCGATGTAGTTCGCGTGTGGCGGGATCGAGGCGGAAGGCGCCGAAACGATAGGAACGCGTCATGGTTTGAAGGGCATTCAGTCCGTCTTTGCCTTGCGTTTGCGCGGCGCCTGCGAGGTACTGTGTGCGTCTAGCAGATCGCGTGGTAACGCTTGGAAAATTTCAGCGAGCGAGGTCAGGAAACGCGCGATCGCTGAACTCTTGCGCCACACCATCGCGATGCGCCGGCTCGGTGCGTGGCCGCGAAATTCGATCAGGTGAATCGCCGCGGACGGCGCCACCGGCGGTTTCACCGCGAGCGTGGGCAGCAGGGTGATGCCGACGCCAGCCGCGACCATCTGGCGCAGCGTTTCCAGACTGGTCGCGCGAAAATCGCTGCGCTCGAATGCGCCGGCAAGGTGGCACGCTTCGAGCGCCTGATCGCGCAAGCAGTGGCCATCCTCAAGCAGCAACAAATTCTGCTCGGCGAGGTCACCGAGCTTGAGCGTGCGATGAGTCGCCAGTTCGTGGTCTTCCGGCACGGCGAGCACGAAGTCTTCCTCGAACAGAAATTGCTGGTGCAGCTGGTCGTCATGGATCGGCAACGCGAGGATGCCGGCGTCGAGTCGGCCTTCGCGCAACAGCTTCAGCACGACCTCGGTTTTCTCTTCCGTGAGCAACAATTCCAGGCGCGGAAAGCGCTTGCGGATCGTCGGGATCACATGCGGCAGGAGATAGGGGCCAAGCGTCGGAAAAATGCCCAGACGCACCGTGCCCGATTCCGGATCGCGCGTGCGTTGCGCGGCGGCGCGGATCTGCTCGACTTCGTTCAACACGTCACGCGCGCGCTGGGCGATCTCGCGACCCACTTCGGTCAACAGCACTTTGCGCGGCGTGCGTTCGACCAGTGAAACCCCAAGTTCCTCTTCCAGCTTGCGGATCTGCGTCGAGAGGGTCGGCTGGCTGACGAAACTGGCGGCCGCGGCTCGCCCAAAGTGCTTGTGTTCGGCGAGGGCGACCAGATAACGGAGATCACGCAGATTCATTGAGCCATTGACCCTTGCTATCGAAGCAATTGTATCAATCAATTGGATAGATGGTCAGACGCGCCGTATCCTTGCCTCCTGACTTCGCGATGCCTGCCTACGCAGGTAGTCTTTTGCATCCCCCAATCAACCGTCCACTATCAACCGTCCAACCCAGGAGATCCACCATGCTGACCGTCGGCGACAAGTTCCCGGAATTCAACCTGAAGGCCACCGTTTCCACCGAAAGCCTGGAAAAGGCGTTCTCCCCAATCACCAACCACACCTACAAGGGCAAGTGGCTGCTGGTGTTCTTCTACCCGAAGGACTTCACCTTCGTCTGCCCGACCGAGATCAAGGGCTTCGGCGATTTGAACAGCCAGTTTGCTGACCGCGACACCCAGGTGCTCGCTGCGAGCACGGACAGTGAATTTGTCCATCTGGCCTGGCGCAAGGACCACAAGGACCTGCATGACCTGCCGTTCCCGATGCTCGCCGATACTGCGAAGCGTCTGTCGACCGCGCTTGGCATCCTCGATCCGGAAGAAGGCGTGGCCAAGCGCGCGACCTTCCTGGTCGACCCGGACGGCATCATCCGTTTTGTCTACGTGACCGATGGCAGCGTCGGCCGCAACCCGCAGGAAGTCCTGCGCGTGCTCGATGCGCTGCAGACCGACGAACTGTGCCCGTGCAATTGGCACCAGGGCGAAGCGACGCTCAA
>JBDSFA010000252.1:0-3237 GCA_039919785.1 Dokdonella sp.
GGACGCAGTCCGCGTCGCGTCTTGTCCAGTCGGCCGTCCTTGAACAGCTGCAGGTTCAGCGCATTCTGCTGTTCCAGTCGGCGGTCCAGCGTTTGCCAGGCGAGTTTGAGGTCGTCGAGTTCCATGATGGATTCCATGCTCAGGGTCCAGTCGGGTTGATGTCGTTGCGGATGCGTTGCTTGAGGCGCGCGATCTTGGTCGCCACATTGGTTTCGCTGAGACCGAGGATGTCGGCGATCTCGCGCTGGCTTTTCTCGTCGAGGTAAAGCAGCAGCAGCGCACGGTTCAGAGGATCGAGCTGGGCGATGCAGTGGTAGAGCGCTCGCAAGCTGTCATCGGATTCGCGCGCGGCATCGTCGTCGTGCGCAGGTTCGCTGACGTTGTCGTCGAGCGCAATGTGACGCATGCGCTCGTCGTTGCCGCGCGCATGCGAGATCGCGACATTCAGCGCGATGCGGTACATCCAGGTCGAGAACGGACGCTGCGAGTCCCACGCCGGAAACGCCTTCCATGCCTGCGCACAGATGTCCTGGCCGAGGTCGCGCCGGTCCTCGGCATGGCGGCAGTAAGTATTGGCCACCTTGAACACGATGCCGCGATGGCGTTCGAGCAGCGCCTGGAACTGCGCGCGCATGGAATCCGTCGTCATCCGCGCCTGTACCCTATCCACTGCGTCACCTCCGATCTTGCGCTACGGCAACGTGATTCGCGCGAGAGCGGGAAAAATCACGCGCGATCGCGCAGGATGCCGCCGAGCCCGAAACGAACGAGCGGTCTTCCAAGCTCATGCCCGCGTGGTGCGCCAACTCCGACGTGCTGCAAGCTCGCGCGCGAACGCGCGGTGAACTTCGCCCACCTCGACCAGACGCGCGTCTCGATCGGCTTGCGCTTCTGACGCGCGACTGAGTCAGGTCTTCGGCTGGATCAGGTCCCAGCGATTGCCATAGCGATCCTTGAACACCACCACCGTCGCATAGCTTTCCTCGCGTGGAGCCTCGACGAACTCGACACCGCGTGCCGCGTAGGCGGCGTGGTCGCGCCAGAAATCATCGGTGTGCAGAAACAGGAACACGCGGCCGCCGGTCTGGTCGCCGACGCGTTCGCGCTGCGCGGGCGTCGCCGCGCGCGCAAGCAGGAGCTGCGTCCCTTTCGATCCGGGCGGCGCGACCAGCACCCAGCGCTTGCCCGGTTCGCGCGGGCTGTCTTCGATGAGCTCGAAACCAAGTACCTGCGTGTAGTACGCGATCGCCTCGTCGTAGTCGGGGATCACGAGGGCGATGGCGGCAAGTGTCTGAGGCATGGCACGACTCCGGTTGGCGGGTCCAACAGGCTACGCAAACCGCGCTTTCCTCGCCATGGTGGTCAGGCCGCTGGGCGCAGCTGCACAGCGCCGGCTCGATCGATCCAGCGATCGAATGCGTCGAGCAAATTGCGCAGTGACGCCAGCGTCGCAGCGTCGACCAGTTGGCCATCCGCATCGAACGCGAGTGCCGCGTCGCGCACAAACAACATCGGCGTCGGCATCACCGCTGACTCGGTCGCCGCAAGTACCTGGCGTAGTGCAGCCTGTGCGAGGCGCGTGCCCCAGCGTCCGGGTGACGCGCCCGTGATGGCGATGGATTTGCCGCTCAATACTTCAGCAGGCGCAGGTCGCGACAGCCAGTCGAGCGCATTCTTCAGCACGCCAGGCAGCGACTGGTTGTACTCGGGTGTCGCAATGAGTACGCCGTCCGCGGCAGCGACCGCATCGCGCAGGCGACACACGCCATCAGGGCCGCCGCCGGTGGCCGCTTCGAGGTCCTCGTCAAACAGTGGCACGGCGCAGAGATCGGCATAGATGTCGATGACGAGTCCGGGCGGTGCGATGCGCGCGGCATTTTCGAGCAGACGCTGGTTGTAGCCGTTGCGATGCAGGCTGCCGGGCAGGGCAAGGATGTGGCGCGAACGATGGGTGACCGTCATGGGAATCTCCAGACTGCTACGAGGATCGGAAAAAAATGGAATCAGACAAACAGCATCAGCGCGCTGGCGATCAACAGCACGCCGAACACGCGATCGGTCCAGATGCGTACCGGCGGGCGGCGCAGCTGAAGCGATAGTGCGTGGCCGAGGCCGATCCAGAACAACAGGCACGCGCCCGAGATGCAGGCGGTGAGCGGCGCGAGGCGGAGAAACGTTGCGAGTGCATTGTGAGCCGGCGCGGCGGCGACGACGGTCAGCATCATCAACCAGGCTTTGGGATTGAGAAACTGGAACGCGAACAAACCGAACACGCCGACCGGCAATGACGATGCGCGAGTGAGCACATGGCTCGATCCGATGAGGCTCAGGCCAAGCCAAACGAGATATGCGGCGCCCCCCGCGGTGACCAGCGTGCGCAATAGCGGCCACTGGGTGACGGCGGTGCCAAGTCCGGCGGCCACCACGGCGAGCAATGCGAGGCCGCCAAACACGATGCCGCCCACTGCCGGCATCGTGTGCAGGAATCCGCTGCCCGCAGCGGTGCGCATCACGACGAGGTTGTTCGGTCCCGGCGTGACCGCAGCGACGAACAGCAGCGTGGCGACCGCGAGCAATGGCATCATGACGGTGCTCCGAGGCTGGAGCACGAGTGCGCCGGAATACGACCAGCCAGGCGTGGCGGACAACGCACTCGATGGCGTGGGCGGTTAGACGTTTTCATGCGCAAATTCGTGGTCAATCGATGCGCACCATCCTGATCGGCGAAGGTGGTCCACGCGTGTAGCGATTGGTCTATTATTCAGACCATGCAGGATCTTCCACTCAATGCATTGCGCGCATTCGCGTTGGCCATCGCGCATGGCGGCGTGCGTGCAGCGGCGCGCGAACTGGGCATTGCGCATTCGTCGGTCAGTCGACATCTGACCGAGCTGGAAGGCTGGCTCGGAGTGCCGCTGTTCGAGCGCGAAAGCGGTCGACGCGGCTGGCAGCCGACTGCGCAGGCGCAGGCGCTCGGTCATGCCGCATTCGCCGGCCTGCGCGACATCGAGGCGGCGGCGGCCGCGGTGCGCGAAGCGCGCTCGCCGTTCGCGGTGACGGTCTCGACCACACCTTCACTGGCGGCGCGCTGGTTGTTGCCGCGTCTGCCGGCGCTGGAGCGCGCGCACCCGCGCATCGAGCTGTCGGTCATGGTGAACCAGCGCCTCGACGATCTCGCCGGCACCGATATCGATCTGGCCTTGCGCATGGGCAGCGGACCATGGCCAGGTCTGCACA
>JBDSFA010000343.1:0-5311 GCA_039919785.1 Dokdonella sp.
TGCAGACCCTCGACCAGTGCCTGCAGGACATGGTCAAGCGCGGTCTGGTCACGCGCCAGCAGGCGATGACCTACGCGAAGAACAAGGAAATCTTCAAGTAGCATCGGCTGCAATTTGTGCAAGCCCGTGGTTTCGCTTCGTGGTCGTAACGCGCCTGGAGCAGCGCGGGCTTTTGTTTTTCCAGAGAAAGTTGAGAAAGGAAGCAAGTTGATGCAGTACAGGAACGCACTCTTTGGTTTCGCGCTCGCGGCCGTGTCGATGATGGTCACGTCTGTAGCGCCGCAGGCGCGGGCGAGCGAAATCTGGCGCAACGACTGGATCGTGCAGGCGCCGGCGACGCTGATCACCTATACGCCCCAGCCAAGCCCGCGCAAGCCGATGGCTGCGTTCGCTTTTGGAGCGAATGGCGACGTGCTGTTTGACGCCTTCAATCTCCGCTACTCCTATCCAGACGAAACATTCGTTCGCCTGGGCAACTCCGGCGCATTGCGTTGGTCGAGCCATGCTGACTTGGTGGCCTATGCGGCACTCGTTGAGGACGGCGGCGATGCGTTCCTTGCGCTGGGCGTTCGCGACAGCGGCGACTTCGCGGATCGCGTCACCCATGTCGCTGCGAACGGATCGATTGCATGGTCCCGTGGCCTGCCCACGGGCTGGCTTGCCAAGGCGGGTAGCGGTCGGCTGGCGAGTCTCGGCTGCAATAGCCTGACCATGCTCGATGCAGACAGTGGCGATGTGCTCTGGGAGCGCGTATTTGCAGCCGACCGCAGCGATAACTGCCATGGCAATGTCGTCGCTGACGATCAGGGAAATCTTTATGTCGAACTCGGAATCGGCAACTACGACATAGGGGTCATCTCGAATTTTCGCACCCTCAAATTCGCCGCCGACGGCACCGAGCTGTGGAGCGTTGCGGAAGTTGACAACGGCGGGTCGCTGATTGGCGTAGGCGGTGCGGCACTTTATCTGCGCACCGCGACGGGCGTTCGCGCTCTGCGCATAGCGGACGGCGGACCGATCTGGAGCGCAAGCCTCGATGCAACCGCCAATGTCCTTCTCGGTTCGGGTGATCCGGTCGAGCCGATGGTAGTGGCACCGGATTTCGTACAACGGCTGGCGTTCGCTACGGGCGCGCCTCGATGGACTGCATCGCTTCCCGGTTTGACTGGCGTGGCCGCAGTCATCGGTGACGCGATCGTCGTTGCGAGTTCGTCCAGTTTCACCAAGCTCGATTCTGCTTCGGGTGCGGTGGTGTGGACGCACGCGGCTGCCGACAACGCATGGCGCGGGTTCGGTGCCTTCGATGGCGCGGCGTTCATCGGCGTCGCGGCCACTTCGAATGACGGTGTCTCGGCGCTTGAACGCATCGACGCGTCGAGCGGCGAGATGACCGAAATCGCAATGCCGTCCATTGTGCAGGGCGTGGACGCAGTTTCAGTGACCGATGAAACCGGCGATATCGCAAGCGCCGGCATGAGCGTACAAGGAGGTCAAACGGTCTTGCGACTGCGCAAGGTCGATACGGCGGGCGCTACGGTCTGGGAGACCGCGGACACAATCGATACCTTGATTTCATCGCCTTGGTTGATATCGCCGCCCTCGCTGGCGATGGGGTCCGGCGTAGTGGCCGTAGGAACCACGGTATCGACAGGATTCTGCAGTGCTATCTACGGGCAAGGCTACGCGTTGGTTACATTGCACGATCGCGTGACCGGCCAACTGAAATGGAGTGTTCCGCTCGACATCGATCATGCGCAGCATTGCGCATGGGTGTCGAATCCTTCATTCGATACAAATGGCGATGTAATCGTTGCCGCGAGCGCGATCGGAGCTTGCGTGGATTTCGGCGACACGTGCGAGCGACAGAGCCTCTACAAACTTGCGGCTTCAACGGGCGCGGTGCTCTGGCATGTCGACAACATCGGATACCAAACCCTTAATTATCAGATTTTCCCGCAAGCCTTTTCACTGGTCGGTTCGGATGTTTTGCTGCATGGCCCTTTCGTCTCCTCGCAAGACACGATCCGAAGATTGTCTGGCGCAAACGGCGAGGTTCAATGGACATCAGGCCTGTTTCATGAAAAGTATTACATCAGCGATGCCGTATACGCGATCGACCCTAACCACGTTGTTGTGTTCTCGGGAACGGACACCACGATCGACTGGGCCTCGCTCGATATCAACACCGGTACGGCTTCGTGGACCAGCACGACCCCTCGACCGGTGTGCGCGCCGCAAGGTTGCGCGGTCGGCGCTTTCGACTTGCTTCCCTACCATGGTGACCTTCTTTCGGGGGGTGAGCTGAACTTCGCTCCCTCGTTGAAGCGCTACCACAACGATGGCAGCAGCGTGGCCGACAGCTGGGTCATTGGGCCGACTAATCCCTTGATTTACGGCGGAATAACAAGCCTCTGGAGAGATCCGAATGATCTCGTTGAGACTTTTGTCTATGAAGGTTTCAAGCGCAGCCAAGGTTCGCTGCAATTGCTTTCGGCGTTCGATTCCACCAGTGGTGCGTTGCTCGGCAAGCAGGCAATCTATGCCGGCAATCCGGATTCGCTGGCGTGGTCTTATCCTAGTCCCCTGCGCGCGCCGACGGCCGATCGACTGCTTGTCAACATGATGAGCTCGCGCGAATCGATGCCGGCCACTACCGGAGCTGCGTTGCTGGATACGAGTGTCACCGCGCACGGTAACCTGGCCGTTACCTTGAGCGTCGATCAGTCGTCCGTACACGCGGGCGAACTTCTCGGTTTCCATTTGACGGCAACCTATGCGGGCGATGTGCCACTCACCGGCGTGCATGCATTTGTGTTGATGCCATGGCAGGGCGGCGTCACAGCCACCTGCTCGGGCGCGAATTGCGTGCTTGATACCCGTACCGGCAATGTCGACGCGACATTCGACATCTCGCCAGGCGGCTCGGTCGACATCACCGGACAAGTGCGTGTGCTTGATCAATCCGTCCACCCGACGATGTCTGCCAGGACGTGGGGATCGCTCGGCCTCAGCGAACAGGACGTCCTCGACAACTTTGCCCAGGCCGCCGTCACGCAAACTCTCTTTGCCGATGGCTTCGATGGGTGATCGATTGAGTGGCGGTCAAAACCCGATCGGTGAGTGACCGCGCACGCCATCGCGCGGCATCATCGAAAACGGACTCCCCGATCAGCTAGCGCTATGCCTTCTGCGTTGCGCGACCATGATCGGACCGACGCGTCGCCGCTACGCATCAAAGATCCCCGTGAAACGCCTGCAGCACGGCGAGCGCCGCAAGTCCCGCCGTTTCCGTGCGCAGGATACGTGGGCCAAGTCGAAGACCGCGGAAACCGGCTTGTTGCAACGCTGCGAGATCGTGACTGGACAGCCCGCCTTCCGGTCCGACTACGAGGGTTGCCTGCGCACCCGGTAGCAAGTCGCGCGCATTCGCATCGCCGCTCGGATCGAGCGCGAGGCGCAGTCCGGCTTCGTCGCCCAGCGAGGCAGCCCAGTCAGCAAGCTTCATCGGTTCAGCCAGTTCCGGCAGGCGGTTGCGTCCGCATTGCTCGCAAGCGGACGCGAGGATCGCGTGCCAATGCGCAAGGCGGCGCTCAGCGCGTTCGGCATCGAGCTTTACTTCGGTGCGGTCAGTGATCAGCGGCACGATGCGTGTGACACCAAGCTCGGTCGCTTTCTGCAGGATCCAGTCCATCTTGTCGCCACGCGCGATGCCCTGGCCGAGCGTGATGCGCAACGGGCTCTCGCGATCGGATGCCGGAATCGCGGTCAACACGCGTGCCGTCACGACGCGCTTCGCCAACGTCACGAGCTCGCCGGTGAATTCACCGCCGTCGCCATTGAACAGCCGCACGGGATGTCCGTGTTCGAGCCTGAGCACGCGCGCGATGTGCTCGCCGGCCTGCGCGGGCAACTCAATCAAATGCCCGGGATTCAGCGGCAGCGGCACGTAGATGCGGGGTATGCGCATGGGCTTCTCTTTGACGCCTGCGCTCGCGCGTCGCGCGGGCCTGAAGAACCGACATTAGCGTGTCGTCGCTGCAACCGGTAGTCGGCGCGGGGTCGCAGTAGGGGCGGCTTCAGCCGTGTTGCCTCGCTCGCGATGAAGCCGCTTCCATCACGACACCGGAGCGCAACGACCAACGTGCGCTACCGAGACATGACGGACCACCATCCCCACCCAACCCTCCCCTTGAAGGGGTGAAGCATGCTGCCTTGAAGTCCTCCCCTTCAAGAGGGGGATTTAAGTGGGGATGGTGTCGTTCGCTACACAACACGCATCCACCGCTGAAGCCTCTCCCACAGATAGTTGCTCCCACCGGAGCACGATCAGGTGACCGCCGCTCCGATCGCCTCGATAGCCACATCAACCATGAAATCGATCTCGTCCGGCGTGATGCAATACGGCGGCATGAAATAGACGACGTTGCCGAGCGGTCGCAGCACTGCGCCGCGTTCGAGGCCATGCCGGTACACACGCAAGCCGCGGCGTTCTGCAGCGGGGAAGGGCGCACGCGTGGCTTTGTCGCGCACCAGTTCGATCGCCGCGATCATGCCGGTCTGGCGCACGTCGGCGACATGCGGATGATCCACGAGTGGCGCGAGTCTCTTGGCGAGATGCGAAGCGAGTGCGCGATTGCGTTCGAGCACCGGCTCGTCGCGCAACACCGATAACGTCGCCAGCGCGGCGCGGCAGGCGAGCGGATTGCCCGTGTAACTGTGCGAATGCAGGAAGGCTTTGCCGGCCGAGTATTCCGCATAGAACGCCGCATACACCTGCTGAGTCGTGAGCACCGCGGACAGCGGCAGCGTGCCACCGGTGAGTCCCTTCGACAGGCACAGGAAATCCGGCGCGATGTTTCCCTGCTCGCACGCAAACAACGTACCGGTGCGACCGAAGCCGACCGCGATTTCGTCGGCAATCAGGTGGATGTCGAATTCGTCGCACAGCGCACGCAGGCCGGTGAGATAGCACGCATCGTGCATGCGCATGCCGCCGGCGCATTGCACCAGCGGTTCGATGATGATCGCGCAGACTTCGTGGGCATCACGTTCGAGAATAGCGCGCAGTTCGGCTAGACGGCGCTGCGCACAGTCGGCCGCGCTTTCGCCGGGCTCGCGTTCGTACGCATCCGGCGACGGCGCGAAGATCGGTGCGAGCAAGAGGGGCGCATACGTTTCGCGATACAGGGCGACATCGGTGACGGACAACGCGCCCAGCGTTTCGCCGTGATAGCCGCCGGTCAGCGCGATGAAGCGCGTGCGTTCGCCACGACCGAGGTTGCGCCAGTAGTGGAAGCTCAACTTGAGCGCG
>JBDSFA010000427.1:0-4240 GCA_039919785.1 Dokdonella sp.
CAGCGCTTGAGCGCATTCAGCGGCAGATATATCGCACCCGCACTGGCTAGCGTATCGGTAGCAAGACCAGCCTTTTGCCGATGGTCCCAGGCCCACTGTGCGATGCCAAAATCGTTACCTGGCACAGGAAAGCGCGCCAGACTCGCCGCTGCGCGCTCATTGCCGCGGTCGCAAAAATGCGTGGGGTCCTGGATCTTTCCGTGCGCATCCGCAAGCAGCACCACCGCCTCGCCTTCGACGCTCGCGATGACGTGGCGGCAGAGAAAGCGCGCAAGCTCCTCCAGTGTCCGCCTTCGCGAAAGCTCCCGGCTTAGCGCGTACAACTGCGCCGTGCGCCAGTCTCGTTCGCTCATTCTTCAGGCATCCAGGTGTTGCCTATATTCTGACTACTGAGTAAATCCTCCCCTTGAAGGCGAGGACTTCAAGGCAGCGCGCTGTAGCCCTCCCCTTCAAGGGGGGTTGCGTCGGGATGGTGTATGAAGCATCGCGGCTGAAGCCGCTCCCACACACAGTTTCTCCCTCACGCAGTTTCTGCTGCCGTCGCGAGTCTGATGGCGAGATTCAAAACTTGCCATCGAGCAGCAGATTGAGCTTCAGCACATTCACTCGCGGCTCACCCAGCAGTCCGAACTGGCGACCTTCGGTGGCCTGCGCGAGCAGTCCTTCGACCTGCGCCTTCGCGAGCCCGCGCACGCGCGCAACGCGTGCGACCTGGTAGGCGGCAGCCGCCGGCGTTATGTGCGGATCGAGGCCGCTGGCAGACGCGGTGACGAGATCAACTGGCACCGCTGACGTATTGCCGGGATCGGCGGCACGCAACGCGTTAACATGCTGCTTGACCGCATCGGCCAGCGCCGGATAGGTCGGACCGAGATTGGAGCCGCTGGACGACGCTGCATTGTCAGCGAAAAGGGCGGCTGCCGACGGCCGGCTCCAGAAGTACTTTGGATCCGAAAACGCCTGTCCGATGACTTCCGAGCCGAGCGGCTTCCCGTCGCGCTCGATCACGCTGCCATTGGCGGCTCGCGGAAACAGCAGCTGCGCGAGGCCGGCCACGACTGTCAACGCGACGAGCATCACGATGGCTTGGCGAATGATCTTGCCCATGACTTTCTCCGAGTTTTTCAGAACGTGCCCTGCAGCATCACGAAGCCGCGGGTTCCGCCGGTGTTGCGCGTATCCGTGGGCTTGGTGAAGCTGCCTGTGTGGCCATAGAACGCGTTGTTGTCGGCATACGTGGCGCCGAGGCTGGCCGACCAGTGCGGATGAAACTGGTACTTCAGCGTCGCACCGAAGTCCGTGTAGTCGGCGTTCACGGCACCATTCGCCAACGGCGTGGCGAGGCTCGCCGCGCTGTCGGTATGGCCGGCGTGCAGCGCTAGGCTGCACTGGTCATTGAACGGAATCGCCGCGTTCAATTCGATATAGCCAGTGCCCTTGGAATCGTCGCGATAGCCGTGTTGGACGTCGATGCCGAAGTAGTCCGTCAACGCACGCGAGTATCTCAGTGTCAGCCACTTCCAGGTCAGCGCTGCATTCGCCTCGACGGTATTGAACGAGCGCGACGGTAGACCGACGTCGTCGAGGTTGCCCTGGGGATAGACATAGCTGTAGAGGCCGACGCGCCACGACCAGTCGTCATTGATCGCCAAACCGTAGTGTGCATGGAGGTCAAGTTCGAGCTCTGCGCCTGGATAGCTCTTGCCGCTAACGCTCGATCCCCAGAAGCCCGCGGCCAAACCGTTCTTCATCGTGAGATCGCCCCCGCCCTGGACAGAGAGGCCAGCCCAGCTCTGAGTCAGACCGCGGAACATGAAGTCCGAGGTCAGCGCGATATGGCCTGTTACAGCATAGTCAGCGTTGTCGGCACTCATGACGATGAGTCCGCATTGAGACCAGCCATCATTCTGGTGACGCGCACATGTGCAGGGTGTATGGATTCACCACAGCCACATATAGATCACGTATAGATCGGCAGGGATGCTCACTGCCGGTGCGAGGCCGCATGCTCGCGCGCGATGGCCAATGTCGGGCGCGCCTCTGGGTCGCGAACCCGAGTCCATCCAATGCAGTGGGAAATCCGGAGGAAGTCTTACCACCGACATGATTGCGTGCAGAATGTGCGTTCCATCAACTGTCCCCGGCTGCCATGTCTACTCTCCTGCGCGCGCTCGCGTGCCTATCGTTCCTGCTTGCGGGTGCCTGCGCGTCGACCCTGCCTGGCAAGCTGCGTACCGACGTCGCCGAAGGCGCGCACGCGCAGCTGGCGATTCTTGAATCGACCGATCTGCATTCGAACATCCTCAGCTACGACTACTACCGACTCGCCGAAGACAAGTCCCTCGGCTTCGAACGCATGGCGACCCTGGTCAAGGAGGCACGCAAGGAGTTCGCGAACACGTTGTTGTTTGACGCCGGCGACACGATCCAGGGCACCGCATTGGCCGACTACCAGGCGCTAGTGAAGCCGGTTGTTTGCGACGAGGAGCTTGCGATCTATCGCGTGATGGACGCACTGGGCTACGACGGCGGAACGATCGGAAACCACGAATTCAACTACGGCCTGCCCTTTCTGGCTCAGGTCACGAATCAGCCGATGCATGTCGACCGCGTTGCCGATCGTCGCTGTGCGGGACCGCACTATCCGCTCGTGCTATCGAACGTTTTCAGCACGCGCGACGGGCAACCGATCTATCCGCCGTACGCGGTGATCGAGCGCGAGCTGAAGCTGCAGGATGCAGCCGGACATGACATCGAAGCGCCTATCCGCATCGGCATCATCGGCTTCACCCCACCGCTGATCACCGATTGGGACAAACGCAACCTCGAAGGCAAGGTCACCACGAAAGGCCTGGTCGAAGCCGCACGCGAATACCTGCCGAAGCTGCGGGCCGAGAATGTCGATCTCGTGATCGCGATCTCGCACGGCGGCCTCGACGCGTCGGCATACACCAGCACGATGGAAAACGCGAACTGGTACCTGTCGCAGGAGCCGGGTATCGATGCGCTGCTTCTGGGCCACTCGCATCAGCCATTCCCGGATCCGGGCAATGCGAAATCGCGTTTCGCCAACATGCCCGACGTCGACAACCAGCGCGGCTTCGTGCATGGCAAGCCGACGGTCATGGGGAACTTCTTCGGCAAGAGTCTCGGCGTAATCGAGCTTGCGCTGGTGCGCCGTGATGGACGCTGGCAAATCGATCCGGCCTCGACCCACTCCGAAGTGCGCGACATCAAAAAGACCGATGGCACGTTTGTCGCGCCTGACCCGGACATCGCCAAGCTCGTGCAGGCCACGCACGAAGCAACAATCGCGTACGTCTCACAGCCGATCGGCGACAGCGACTTTGCGATGACGAGCTATTTCGCGGAAGTCGGCGAAGTCACTGCGCTGCAACCGGTCAATACCGCACAACGCGAATACGTGGAACGCTACATCGAAAAGAACCTGCCACAGTACGCTGGTGTTCCTGTGCTCTCGGCGGCCGCGCCTTTCAAGACGGGCTTCAGCGCGACCAACGACTACACCGATATCGCCGCAGGTCCCCTCGCGCTCAACAACGCAGCGGATCTCTACCTGTATCCGAACACGCTCACCGCAGTGAAGATCGACGGTGCGATTCTCAAGGGTTGGCTCGAGCGTTCGGCCGGCTTGTTCAATCGTATCGATCCCGCCAAGCGCGAATCACAGGACCTGATCAACCACAAATTTTCCGGTTACAACTTCGACGTGATCCAGGGCGACCTGAGTTACCAGATCGACGTGACGCAGGCGCAAGGCGAGCGCATTCGCACACTGACCTGGCGCGGCAAGCCGGTCGATGCAAAGCAGGCTTTCATCGTCGTGACCAACAACTACCGGGCCAGTGGCGGCGGCCATTTTCCCGGGCTCGACGGCAGCAACATCGTGCTGTCGGCGCCTGACGCGAACCGCGACGTTTTGATCGAATGGGTACGCGATCGCAAGCGGCTCACGCGCGCTCACGATGGATCAGATCGCAACTGGCGTTTTGTGACGGTGAAGACCGCAGGACCAGTCGTGTTCACCTCGGCCACGGGCAAGCTCGGGGTCGCCAGAGCCGGCGGGATCGACAACGTGAGCGTCCTCAAGGACAACGGCGACGGTTCGTCGAGTTACGTGCTGGATCTTGGCGCTGCGCAGGGCAAGCGACGCTGATTTTCCGCGGTGGTCAGCCAGCCGACGTCGCCACCATCCCCACCCAACCCTCCCCTTGAAGGG
>JBDSFA010000337.1:0-8933 GCA_039919785.1 Dokdonella sp.
TCCCACGCACAGGACGTCGCCGACGCGGTCGTTGCCTTTGGAGCGGGGTTGCCGGCATGAGCGCCGGGCTCGACGCTGCGCATATCCGGCGCGCCTTCGGTCGCGCAGCGGCCACCTATGAGTCGCACGCCGTGCTGCAGGCGGAAGTGGCGACCCGCCTGCGCGAACGCATAGACGCCAGCGCATTCGCGCCACAACGCGTGCTCGATGTTGGTTGCGGGCCGGGACGCAGCAGTGAGCACTTGCGCGCGCTGTTTCCGCAATCGAAATTTATTGCGCTCGATCTTGCGTTGCCGATGCTACGCGCGGCGCGTGAGTACCTGCCAGGATCTGCCGCGCGTGTGTGTGCCGATGCGCAAGCCCTGCCGATCGCGGATGGGAGTGTCGACCTCGTCCATTCGAGCTTGTGTCTGCAGTGGTGCGAAGACCCAGGTCTGGCGCTCGCCGAGTTCCATCGCGTGCTGCGACCCGGCGGCCTGTTGTTGTTCAGCACGTTCGGTCCCGGCACCCTGCACGAACTGCGCAGCGCGTTTGCGAGCGTCGATGCGACGCCGCACGTCAGCCGCTTCGTCGACATGCACGACATCGGCGACGCGTTGCTCGCGACCGGGTTCCGCGACCCGGTACTCGAGCGTGACGACTTTGTGCTCACCTATGCGGACGCACGCACGCTGATGCGTGAGCTGCATTCGATCGGTGCGACCAATGCCGACGCGAAACGGCAGCGCGCGCTAACCGGCAAATCGCACCTGCAACGCGTGTGCGCCGCCTACGAACCGTTCCGCCGCGATGGCGTGCTGCCGGCGACCTATGAAGTGGTATACGCGCAGGCGCACGCACCGGAACCGGGCCAACCACGCCGACATGGCGGCGAGGACATCGCAAGCTTTCCGATCGAACGTTTGCGCGGTAGTCGACGCCGATGAGTGCCGCGGCACGACGCACCGCGATTGCTGCCGTTACGCTGGCGCTCGCATCGGCGTTGTTCTTCACCGCGACCTACGTGCTCAATCGCGCGATGGCGAATGCGGGCGGACATTGGGCTTGGTCGGCGTCTTTGCGCTATTTTCTCACCCTGCCGATGCTTGCTTTGGTGCTGCCGTGGCAAGGCGGCTTTGCGCCCGTGTTGCGCGCACTGCGCGCGCACCCGTGGGTCTGGCTCGTCTGGAGCGGTATCGGGTTCACCTTATTCTGCGTATGCCTGACCTGGGCTGCCGCGTTCGCGCCCGCGTGGCTGATCGCCGGCACTTTCCAGCTCACCGTGATTGCGGGGATGCTGCTCGCGCCGCTGCTTTATCGCGATCAGCGCGCGCGGCTGCCGCGGGTGGCGCTCGCCCTCGGTTGCGTGATCGTGCTCGGTGTGGCGATCATGCAAGGCGCGCATTTCCACGGACAACTCGGTCGCGATGCCTGGCTTGCGCTGGCGGCGGTCACGTTATCTGCGTTCCTGTATCCGCTCGGCAATCGCGCGATCCTGCTGCATCTGGAACGCAGCGGCGAGAGCTTGAACGCGACTCAGCGCGTGTTCGGCATGACGCTGGCGAGCCAGCCGTTCTGGTGGCTCGTTGCCGCGTACGCGGGCAGCACCGCAGGAGTGCCGCCACCGATGCAGATTCTTCTCGCGGCCGGCGTCGCGCTGTTGGCGGGCACAATCGCGACGATCCTGTTCTTCCAGGCTACCGGCATGGTGCGCAACGATCCGTCCGCGCTCGGCGCGGCCGAGGCGATGCAGGCGGCGGAACTGCTGTTCTCGAGCACCCTCGGCGTCGCTTTCCTCGGCGAGGCGCCGCCGCACGGCATCGCGGTAGTCGGTGCGGTTCTGGTGATCGCGGGCATCGTCGGGCTCGGCGTGCTCGTCGGGCGCGACTCGGCCAGCGATGCGCGCGCGATCAAAATCCTGCGCACCGATCGCGGCGCGTGAACGGGGCCACGCGGGCGTCTTCATCCGGCTGCTATTCTTGACCGCTTCAACCCAGCGGAGCCGACGGCATGCGTTCCTTGCGCGAAGTGGAATTCGGTCCGCACGACGAGGCGTTACGCGAGGACGTCGGCCGCCTCGGTCGCATGGTCGGCGAATTGCTCGTCGAGCAGGAAGGCGACGCGTTCTTCGCGCGCGTCGAATCGGCACGCAAAGCTGCGATCGAGCGGCGCGAGCACGACCAGCCGATGCAGGCCTTGCTGGCACAACTGCAGGGGCTCGATGCGAGCACGGCGGATGCGCTGTGCCGCGCCTTCGCCACGTATTTCCAGGTCGTCAACATCGCCGAGCGCGTGCATCGCGTGCGCCGGCGACGCGAGTACGAGATTGCCGGGGCGGCTCCGCAACCGGACGGTCTGCACGATGTGCTGCTGCGCCTGCATGCGGCGGGCGTCGGTGCCGACGAACTCCGCGCGACGATCGCGCGCCTGGACATCGAACCGGTATTCACCGCGCATCCGACCGAAGCCTCGCGCCGCGCCTTGCTCGAAAAGGAGCAGGACATCCTGCGTGCACTGATCGCCGATCTCGGCGGCAGGCGCACGCCGCGCGAGCGCTCCACCGACTGGGAGCGGCTGCGCATGGCGCTGACGTCGAGCTGGCAGACCTCCGATATTTCGCACCTGCGTCCGACCGTCGCCGACGAACTCGAACACGTCGTCTTCTATCTCGCCGATCCGATCTACCGCGTGCTGCCGGTCTTCCACGAGTCTTTCGAGGAAGCGTTGCGCACGGTCTACGGGCAGGAGATGGAGCTGCCACGCATGCTGCGCTTCGCCTCGTGGGTTGGCGGCGATATGGATGGCAATCCGAACGTCGATGCGCAGACCATCGCAGCCACGCTGCGCACGCAACGCACGCGCGTGCTCGGCTGCTATCGGCAGGAATGCGAGCATCTCGCACGCGGCCTGAGTCAGACACTCGATCGCATCAAAGTGGAACCGGCCTTGCTCGAACGCCTGGATGCCTATCGTGACTTGCTGCCGGACGCAGCCGCTCGGATCCGTCCACGCCATGCCAACATGCCGTACCGCGTCTTGTTGCGGCTGATCGGCGCACGCCTCGCCGCGACGGGCGCGGACGATGCGCGCGGCTATTCCAGCGTTGCGGACTTTGCTGCCGACATCCAATTGATCGCCAACAGCCTGCGTCTTCACGCGGGAGCGCACGCAGGCGGATTTGCGGTGCAGCGCCTGCAGCGCCGCATTGCGTGCTTCGGTTTTCATCTGGCGCGGCTCGACGTACGACAGGATTCGCGCGTGCATACGGCGGCGGTCGCCGGCGCGCTCGGCGAACTGCCGGCAACCGCTGACGCGCGCGCGATGTTGCTCGCGTCGTATGCAATCGGCGAACGCGTGTTCGCTTGCGCAGCAGGTGCGCCTGCTTCTGTCGACGGGCTGGCCGCGTTCGAGCGTAGTCGCGCCGTATTCGCGGCTATCGGCGACGCGCGCATCCGCTATGGCAGCGACGCGCTCGGTGTCTATATCATCAGCATGGCTGGCTCCGTCGCGGACGTGCTCGCGGTGCTCGCGCTTGCGCGCGCGGGCGGACTCGTCGATGACGCCGGCAGCGTCCCGCTCGACATCGCACCGCTGTTCGAGACGATCGGTGACTTGCGCAGCGCCCGCGCTACGTTTGCGGCGCTGCTGGAAAATCCTGTGTACCGCACGCATCTCGAAGTCCGCGGCAAGCGCCAGACGATCATGCTCGGCTATTCGGACAGCGCCAAGGACGGCGGCATTCTTGCCGCGCGCTGGGTGTTGCAGCGCGCGCAGGTCGAGCTTTTGGATGTCGCGCGCGAGGCAGGCATCGACATCGTGTTCTTCCATGGTCGCGGCGGTTCGATCAGCCGCGGCGGCGGCAAGACCTCGCGCGCGGTCACAGCGGCGCCACGCGGCGCCATTGACGCGCATCTGCGCGTGACCGAGCAGGGCGAGGTGATTCATTGGAAATACGGCATGCGCGCGATCGCGCTGCGCAACTTCGAGCAGACCGTCGGCGCCGTGCTCGCCGCGACGCTGCGTCCGCGTCCACCTGATGCACGCGAAACACGATGGCGCGAGGCGATGACGCGACTGGCGGCGGACGGCGAAGCCGCGTACCGCACCCTGCTCGCGGAAACACCCGGATTCGTTGATTATTTTCGCGCAGCGACTCCGATCGATGTGATCGAGCGGATGACCCTCGGTTCACGGCCCGCACGTCGCGGCGGCAGCGGCGGTGTTGAAAGCCTGCGCGCGATTCCGTGGGTTTTTGCATGGACGCAATGCCGCTCCAACCTTCCCGGTTGGTACGGGGTCGGCTCGGCCATCGAAGCAGCCGCGTTGCGCGGCGACGAAGAAGTACTGAAGGAAATGACGCAGGACTGGGCTTTCTTCCGCACCCTCATCGAGGACCTGCAAATGGTGTTGGCGAAGAGCGATCTCGCCATCGCCGAGCGCTTCTCGCTGCTGGCCGGTACGGCGCATGAAGCGTTCTTTCCGCTACTCGCGGCCGAGTTCGAGCGAACGATCCGCTGGATCCTGCGTCTGCTCGATAGCGATCGATTGCTCGCAGAAGATCCGCGACTCGCGTTGTCGCTGCGGCTGCGCAATCCCTATGCCGATCCGATGAACCTGATTCAGGTCGACCTGTTGCAGCGCTGGCGCCGTACCGAGCGCAACGACGACGCATTGTTCGATGCGCTGGTTTCGACCGTGCACGGCGTCGCGCAGGCGCTGCAGAATACCGGTTGAGCGAACACGGCCGAGTGCGCCTCGCCACTTGCCTGTCAAACGCGCTGATATCCCGCCGAGTTTGATTCCAGCATGGGGCGCCGCCGCAACACGCGAGTCGCGGATCTTCTGCGAGCTCTCGTCGAGCGGCGCCGTGGCAACCATGCGCTCGGGTTCGACGAAGATCGAAAGATCGTGCGCACTCAATGCGTCCGCGCGCGAAAGGCGCGTGGAATTTGTTCTGCCTTCAATTCCCCAGGATTCCAGCCGTCTTCTGCAGGAACTGGCTGGCGCGGAACCGGGGTGGCAACCGGTTCTGGCGGGCGGCGTTGGCGGATTGCGATGCCGTCGACAAGGTATCGGTTTCGAGCGGTGCACTCGCGGCACTTGCCGCTTGACAACGGGACTACTTCGCAAGGATCAGCTTGTCATTTCGTGTAAGGCGCAGGCGGTATTCCGGGCCCGCATGTTCGATGATCAGTTCATTCGCACCCGACATCAGGCGCCGGCTGTCGTTGCGCTGGATCGTCATGACGCTGTCCAGTGGTGCGCCGCTTTGGGCGGCTGGGCGGTTCGGTGACCAACGTATCGATCAGATGCAACCATTGATCAAGTTCAAATTGGCGCACGGCTGCGTCCACACTCCGTCGATGCACTCGCGTGTCGACATCGCCTGCGTTCGACTTGGCCGCAGGCGGCGTTTAGACTGCGCGCGTTCCATCGGGGAGTAGCCGATCGCAGCGAGACGCTGCGGAGCACACGTCAACATACCTGGCGAACACGCCATGGCGCGCGCGACGGATGGGCCAACGGCACATCGTCCGGCAAGACCTTTGGTTCGTGCAGGCAGCACCCGGGCTGGGGCTGTGTGCGCGGAACCATTGCGTCCATCGACCCCGGCCCGTCGGAGCTCCCATGCAAACCCTGCTCGTCTCGACCGCCGCCGTGGCGATCGCTGAAATCGGCGACAAGACGCAACTGCTCTCGCTGATCCTCGCGGCGAAATATCGCCGGCCATGGCCGATCTGCGCCGGTATTTTCGTGGCAACCATCGTCAATCACGCGCTCGCCGGTTCGGTCGGCGCCCTCGTCGCGCAATGGCTGTCGCCGCAAACGCTGCGCTGGATCGTCGCGCTGAGCTTCTTCGTGGTGGCGGCGTGGACGCTGATTCCGGACAAGGTCGACGATGAAGACGCCGTGCGCGGTGCGGGGCACGGTGTACTCGTCGCGACCTTGATTGCCTTCTTCCTGGCCGAGATGGGCGACAAGACGCAGATCGCGACCGTCGTGCTCGCCGCGCAGTATCACCCGCTGTGGCAGGTCGTCGCCGGCAGTACGCTGGGCATGCTTCTCGCGAATGTTCCAGTCGTCTGGCTTGGTTCGCGCTTCGCGAAGAAATTGCCGTTGCGCGCAGCGCGCATCGGCGCCGCCTTGCTGTTTGCCGCGCTCGGGGTGTGGATCGTGTTGCGCTGACAGCGCACGGCACGTGAAGGCGATCTGGCAACATGCCCAAGGCCGAGCGGATCTTGGCACGGAATTTGTACTGTTTATGCCGTCTTGATGCACGGTTTGATTCGATGGAGAACACTTTTCCCATGCCCCTGGTCGCACGCGCTTTCATGGGTGGCTGGAAACCATTGCGCGCTGCCGTCCTTTTGCTGCTGTTTTCATGTTCGTCCTTTGCCGCCAGTCCTGCACGCGAGGTCGTCGCAGGACCGCCGCAAACACCAGACACGCAGCTGCGCTGGCAGACCTATCGGCGCTTCGCGAGTCGCGAAGGACTACCGCGCAATTGGGTGACCGCACTCGCACAGGACGGCGACGGGTTCATCTTTGCAGGTACCGAAGAAGGACTTGCGCGCTACGATGGTCAGCATTGGGCCCGTGCGTTGTTTCCACTCGATGCTGCTGCGCGGCAGCCCTACGTCAGCGCCTTGGCGACGGCCGCCAATGGCTTGGTGTGGGTGGGTACCGATAGCGCCGGCTTGTTCGTTTACCGGAACGGCAAACTCGAGCATCAGCCATTGCCGACTGCGGCGGCCACACTCGCCATCGAGAGCCTCTACGCCGACGCGGATCACGGCATGTGGGTCGGTACAAGTGCCGGGATTTTCCTGTGTCGCGACGACGGCTGCGGTGCGATCGACGCCGCCCGCGGGCTCAAGGCAAAAAGCATTTTGCCGACAAACGACGCGGCTGGTGATCACGTGTATGTCGGCACGGCAGACAGCGGTGTGTATCGTATCGACGACCCATATCACGCACCGCGGCTATCGAATTGGCGTCTGACCCACGCCGACGGGCTTCCCGGCGATTCGATTGGCGCACTCATTGAATGGGGCGGCGCCACCGGCAAGGACCTGTGGATCGGTACCGTGCAAGGCGCGGCGCGGCTGGCCGGCGATCAACTCGTGGTCTATGCCGACGCAGTGAATTTTCCCGACGGGGTCACCGGTTTTTTGCGCGTCCCGCAGCGCGATGGTGCCGAAAAGCTGATCGCCACCATGCCGGTCGACGGGCTGGTCGAATTCAGCCAGGATGGCCGGTGGCGCCGCGCGACCACCGCCAACGGCTTGCCCGAAAATGTAGTGAATGCGGCGATGCTGACGGATGTCGGCCAAGCCGTTCCTGTGTTGTGGCTGGGCTCGGGCCACAGCGGCGTGCTGCGCGCGGAACCACAGATGTGGTCGGCGTTTGCCGAGCACGACGGACTGCCCAATCGCATCGTCAACGCGATCGGCGAAACGCGCTTTCTCGACAACAAGCAAGCGATATGGATAGGTACCGCCGACGGCAGCGTGCGCTGGGTCGACGGGCAATGGCGGCCCTGGTTGCCAGCCAGGTATGCGCACAGCGAAGTCCTGGAGGTGGTGCGCGAAGCGGATCGTCTCTGGGTTGCGACGCGGCAGGGTGTGTTGCTGTTGTCGCAGAGCGGCGTGCGCGAATACACCACCGCCAACTCCGAACTGCCGGACAACGCCGTCGCGGGCATGCATCTGCAGACCTCGGGCGATGCGGCCGGCACGCTCTGGCTGGGCACCCATAAGGGCATCGCGAGGATTCGCAACGATCGGCTCGAGCGTGAAGCGGTACCCGGCGTACGCTCCAATTTTTTCGTGCGCGCCATTCGCAGCACGGATGACCAGGGCGAAACGATCGTCTGGGCGGGAACAGAACAGGGACTTTTCTACCGCCGCGGAAAGGCGTGGCAGAAACTGGAATGTGCCGGACTCGTCGATACCGCCGTGTTCGATTTGCGCGAACGAGGCACGCCGGGCCATGACCATGTTTTGTGGGCGGCAACATTCAACGGAGCCGTGCGCGTCGATCTGGACAAAGGTTTTTCCTGCGCGCCGCTCAATCTGCCCGCCTCGGAGCAGGCATCCTCGATCTATCAGATGCAATTCGACGATCGCAATCGCATGTATTTGTTCGGCGCAGACGGCGTGACGCGCCTGACGGTCGACAGCGATGCACGAGCGCGGGCTGGCATTGAACATTTCGGCCTTGCCGATGGCCTGCCCGATCTCGAATTTTCCCGCGCGTCGCTGGTTGACTCACAAGGGCGTCTGTGGGGCGGCACCAACGATGGTGCGGCGATGTACGACCCGTCAGCGGAAGTGCGGACCAAGACGCCGCAGCCGTTGCGCATACTCGCAGTGACGGACGAACAGAACGGACACCTGCTGCACCCAGGCGCGGATCTGCGCGAGGCCGAAAGCAATGTCGTTTTCGACCTCAGCCTGCTCGCCTACCAGCGCGACTACCGCACACGCTACCGCACCCGGTTGCAGGGCCTGGAAGATCGAGCGGGCGACTGGATGGAAAGCGCGCATCGAAGCTACAGCCGCCTTCCAGCGGGCGATTACACCTTCCAGGCATGGGCGCGCGATGCGGACGATGTCGAATCCGCACCGGTGGCATGGCATTTTCGTGTGCATGCGCCGTGGTGGCGCGGGGCGTGGGCGTTCAGTCTGTATGCGCTTGCGCTGGTGCTGCTCGGGCTCTTTTTCGGACGCCTGCGTGCCCGCGCGCTCGCGGGTCGCGCGCGGTCGCTGCAGCAGGAAGTGGCCGAGCGTACGCGCGCCTTGGCCCAAGCCAATCGCCAACTCGCGCACGCCTCATTGACCGACCCGCTCACGGGTCTGTGGAATCGCCGTTTCTTCAACCTCGAATTACCTCCCGAATGCGAACGTGCAATCCGCCGCGTAACGCGCAACGAGCCCGCGGCGGACCTCATC
>JBDSFA010000205.1:0-6216 GCA_039919785.1 Dokdonella sp.
ACACCCGCCGCGCTATGCGCGCCGACCTCTCCCCGGCAGGGAGAGGTAAGTACGGCATCGCTGATGCAAGTCCTTCCCCTCGATGCCAGGGTTGGGTGCGGATGGTGAGCGTCCCTGTGGGAGCGGCTTCGGACGCATCGATTCCACTTGAATCGTGAAGGAGAGCATCGTGGCTGCAGTCCCTCCCACAAACAGTTGCTCCCACAATGTATCGCGACTGTAGGAGCGGCTTCAGCCGCGATGCTTCATGATCCAGGTTGCGAGCCTCGACCGACAAGCGCCACTGCGCAGTGTTGATCGATTTCGGCTTCATCCATTGAAGCCGTTCGCGAAGATCACGTCGCCGACCATGAAGTCATGGTTGTACGACACGCTTTCGTATGTCGCGCGCAGATGCCAGACGCCGCTGGGCGCATTCGCGGGCAAGGTGTAGTTCCAATACCAATACGCCGCGGAGTAGTACGGATCCGTCGTTGCATCGGACATCTTGAACGTCCAAGACGCGAATGTTGTGCCGTCCGGACGCAGCACCGAGAAATTAGCGACCTGCGCGGCGAGCTGGTCGCGGTAATACGCGACGAAATAGATCGTCTGGTTCGGCAGGAATCGATCGGACAGGTTTGGCGTTTCGTCGACAGGGTTCGGGCAGTTGGTGCCGTGATAATCCGGTGGTGCCGAGTGGGTGGCCAGCTTGTTGAGCGCCGAATCGTAATACGGACGCTGCTGCGCCCACAGCGAAGCCGGCGCATTGCAGGCGCCGTGGAACGGTTCGAGAATCGTGTAGTTGCTGACAGCGGAATGGTTCTCGAAATGCAGGTGAGGCCCTGACGAAAAACCTGCGCTGCCGACCTTGCCGAGGAATTCGCCAGTCGCCACGCTCGCGCCGATCGGCCTGCTCGTCTGCGAGGTCTTCTTCATGTGGCCGTACCACGCGACGGTGCCGTCTGCGTGCTGCACATAGACCGCATTCCAGTCGGCCGAATAGTTGTTCGGACAGCTGCGGTCGTCGTTGCCGTCTACCTTGCCGATGATCGTGCCGGGCGCGGCCGCAACGATCTCGATCGACTGCTGATCCATCATCAGCCACGGATACGGCCACAGGAAGATGTCGATGCCGGCATGGTTGTAGCCGCCGGCTTGATCGTAGGTGCGCGCGCCGCAATTCCAGTCGAGCAACTGGTTCGGAAACGCAGCATTCAGATCGACGAAATTGGAGATGCCGTGGTAATCGGGATCCGAGTAGCTCGCAACGGTGCGCAACGGCCACTGCAGGCCGGCCTGTTGCGGTGCCAGCAAGGGCGGGATCGACGTAAGCGTGCCGGCCCGCTGCAGCTCAGCTACATTTTGCGCAAGCTGCGCGTCGATGCGCGCACGTTGTTCGCTGCTCATTTCATCGCCGGGCGGCGTGTGCAGACCGCCACCGCCCGCGGGTGGCGCGGCTGAAGCAAACAGCGGCAACAGACTCAAGACCAGAATATACGATCGCATGACGGCTCTCCCCAGAGCAGGCGGCTAGTCTACGCTTGTGTCGCCTGCAACTCGATGACTCCGCGAATAATGGATGCTGACTCAGGTTTGCGACCCACCATCGCCGCGCTTCAGTCCTCTGGCAGCGCGGTTCCGGCAGTCCAGCCTCGGCCTTGAAGATCATCGAGCAAGGCGGCGACCTTCGGCTTCACCGCACTTTCGTGGATGGGCAGCACGAGCACATCGCCCGCGCGCGCCCACACAAGCAGATCGTGTACAGCAGCGTATTCGTCGAGGCATTCGACAACGGCGGAATCGGAGGTCCCGTTTCGCGCGAGTGCTTCGCGCAAGAGAGCCGGAATCTCGCCATCGCTGCGGCCGCGCAACATGCCGCCGATGTCCTTGAGCACGATGCGATCGGGGTTGAATTCCGCGGCCACTACGGCAAGTTCGCGGATTTCGTTGTCCTCACGATTGCCGGCCTGCCCGAGCAGGAGGCCGAGACGGCCCGTACGTGCCTTCGTCGCAACGTCGAGCAAGCCGCGCAGACCGTCGGGGTTGTGCGCGTAGTCGACAAATACCTCGACGCCGCCGATCGCCCAGTGTTGCAGACGCCCTGGATTGTCGTCGCGTCCCGCCCCGAATTGCGCCAGCACCGCGGCGATGGTCGCGACCGGAACGCAGAGTGCTTGCGCCGCGAGCGCTGCAGCCGCGATGTTAGCGATGTTGTAGCGCGCCTCAGCGTCGAACGTGAGCGGCATGGCGGCGACAGCACCGAGATCATGCTCGTCGCCATCGAACTGCAGCAGCAGACGCCCCGCACGCACGCCGCAGGTCGCACCGCCGCGCGCGCGAAACGCCAGCAACAGCGGCGCATCCGCATCGAACGCGAACCACGCCTGTCGCACACGCAATGCTGCTGCGTGACGCACGAGTTGCGCATCGTCCGCGTTCAGCACGAGCACGCCATCGGCATCGAGCGTGGCCGCAACGCCGAGTTTGACCGCCGCCAGGTCGTCGAGATTGTGAACGCCGTATTCGCCGAAATGATCGTCGCTGACATTGGTGACGATCGCGACGTTCGCATGCTGCACAGCGATACCGCGACGCAGGATGCCGCCACGCGCAGTTTCGAGCACAGCCGCTTCGACGTCGGGCGCGCGCAACGCGACGCGCGCGCCAGCGGGTCCGGAATAGTCGCCCGCCGCGAGTGCGACGTCCCCAACGAAAACGCCATCCGTGCAGGTGTACGCGGTATGCAAGCCATGCGCGCGCAGCAACGCAGCGAGCAGTCGCGTCGTTGTTGTCTTGCCGTTCGATCCCGTCACCAATGCGATCGGCACATCGTGCAACCCATGCCAGTCGAGCGATGCCAGCGATGGCAACTGCGCGAGCGGCCATGCACGCACGCCGCTACCCATGCCGAGCGAGATCAAGTCGTCGTCGATGAGGACCGTGAGCCCGCGCGCCTCGGCCGCATGCGCCAGCGCGACAAGTGCGGGATTACTTTCTGCGTGCGAGAACGCGCGCAAGGTGTGCAGCGCAGAATTCTCGTCCCACGTCGCCGGATGGCCGGGTGCGTACAGAGGTTCCCTTCTCCATTCGGGCACCCTCGGCCGCCGGAGGCCGGTTTGATCCTGCGTCGAGAAAAGAGAAGACAGCAGCGCCCATTCGTTGACTTCCGTTGCAGTGAACAACTGGTCAAGGGGTGCGGCGAGCGCCAGCGACAGGCCGCTTGCATGGATGCGAGCGACGATGGCGGCATCGACCCAGCCGAGTTCGCTGCGCATGCGACGGACACGCGCATCCCATTCGCACAGCAGGGCCTCGTCGATGTCGACGCCGACGGTTTCGAGTACCGCGCCGACGTCGGCGAAGTAGAGATTGAACCCGGTGAGACGGCGCGAATCGTCGAACGGCAGAGGAACCGTCTTGGCGTTCAGTCTTCGCCCTCCCGCGACAGGTGGATGCCGCGTTCATCACGCACGACACCTCCGAGCGCAGCGAAGCTCGCTTCGTCGAAGACCGGTTCCTCGGCCGCGGTCGGGGACGCGATCGGCGTCGGCGTGATCGTTTCCGTGGCGCCTTCGGGGCGGAACTTGATGATCTGCTTCCACGAGCGCACCAGCGAGTCCGCGAACACGAGCAGCAAATCGCCCGAACGACCCATGCGCAACGCTGCGTCGATCGCCTCCTGCTCGTCGGGAATCTCCGCGATCGCATCTTTCGCCACACCTGCCGCCACCAATGCGCGCGCCATGATGCGCGGCACCTCGTCGCCATCGCGGCCGCGCAGGGAATCGTCACGCCGGCAGATGTAGTGATCGAAACGTCCAGCGACGGCATTGGCGATCGCGACGAGGTCCTCGTCGCGACGATCGCCCGGGCCTGCGAGCACGACGATGCGCCGCCCGGTCACGTCGAGCCGTTGCGCGAGGTCGGCCATCACCGACACCGCATGCGCGTTGTGCCCGTAGTCGAACAGCACCTTGAACGGATGTTCGCTGTAGACGTTCATGCGCCCGGGCGCCTGGAAGAATGTGGTATCGAACGTGCGCAGTCCCTGGCGGATCGCATCGAGTTTGATGCCGAGCGCGAACGCGGTCGCGGCGGCAAACATCGCGTTCTGCACGTTGTGCAATGCACGGCCTTCCATCGTGGCCGGAATCAGGTGTGTCCACAGCAGCGGAATATGACTGCCCTTGTCGTACAGGGTGATCATCGCGCCGTTGACGCCGGCCTCAAGCGCGCAGGCACGCCCACCCGCGCGCACGTGTTCGCGCACCAGTGCATGCGACGGATTCATTGTGACGTAGCAGATCACCGTCGCTTCGGTGTAGCCGGACATCTTGAGCACGTTCGGGTCGTCGGCATTGAGTACGGCGCAATCCTGCGCGATCTCGACCACGATGCGCTTGACCTCGGCGAGCTGGTCGAGCGTGTCGATGCCCTTCATGCCCAGATGATCGGACTGGATGTTCAGCACCGCGCCGACATTCACCTCGCGCACGCCCATGCCCGCGCGCAGCAGACCGCCGCGCGCCGTTTCGAGCACGGCGATGTCGATGTGCGGATCGGACAGCACCATGCGCGCGGACACTGGTCCGGTCATGTCGCCCTCGACCGTGCGCTGGCCATCGATGTAGACGCCATCGGTGGTCGTCAGACCCGGCGTATAGCCGGCCATCTTGGTGATGTGCGCGAGCATGCGTGCGGTGGTGGTCTTGCCGTTGGTTCCAGTGATGGCCGCGATCGGCACGCGTGCGGGCGTGCCGGCCGGGAACAGCATGTCGATCACCGGGCCGGCTGCATCGCGCGGCGTGCCTTCGCTCGGTGCGACATGCATGCGGAAACCGGGTGCGGCATTGACTTCGCAGATGCCGCCGCCGATCGTCTTGTAGCTCTCGGCGATATTCTGCGAGAGGAAGTCGACGCCGCCGACATCGAGCCCGATCGCACGGATCGCGCGCACCGCCATGTCGCGGTTGTCCGGGTGGATGATGTCGGTGACGTCGGTCGCGGTGCCGCCGGTCGAGAGGTTCGCGGTTGAACGCAGATACACGATCTCGTCGGCTTTCGGCACCGAGGCTGCGGTGTACTCGACGCGATCCATCATCATCGATGCCTGCGCATCGAGTTCGAGGCGGGTCAGCACCTTCTCGTGGCCGATACCGCGGCGAGGATCCTGGTTGACGATGTCGACCAGCTCGGCGATCGTGCGCGTGCCATCGCCGACAACATGGCCGGGCGTGCGCTTCGTCGCCGCGACAAGCTCACCGTTGACGACGAGCAGGCGATGGTCGTCGCCCTCGACAAAGTTCTCGACGATGACCGAGCGTGAATGCTCGCGCGCCGAGGCGAAACCGGCGAGGACTTCGTCGTCGCTCATCAGACGGATCGAGATGCCGCGCCCGTGATTGCCGTTGTACGGCTTGGTCACAACCGGGAAGCCGAGGCGGCGCGCGGCGCGCAACGCGCCTTCCTCGTCTTGCACGAGCTCCTGTTTTGGAACTGGCAGGCCAAGCGAGGCGAGGATCTTGTTGGTCTCCTCCTTGTCACTCGCCAGCTCCACGGCGATGTGCGGCGTCTTGCCGGTCACCGTGGCCTGGATGCGTTGCTGGTACTTGCCATGACCCAGCTGCACCAGCGATTGATCGTTCAAGCGCAACCACGGGATGCCGCGCTCGTCGGCAGCGCGGACCAGCGATGCAGTCGACGGACCGAGAGCGCGGCGTTGCGCGTAGCGGATGAATTCGTCGCGCGCAATGGGCCATTCCCAACCGTCGGGCACGCTGTTGCGCGTGCGCAGTTCTTCCGGCAGCAGCGAGTTCAGCAGGCGCAGGGCGAGCTCACCGGCAGCGATGCCTTCCTCGCGCTGGGTGTATTCGTAGACGACCGAATACACGCCGGGTTTGTCGACACTGCGTGTCTTGCCAAAGGTGACGTCTTCGCCGGCGACATTCTGCACTTCGATCGCGACATGCTCGAGCACGTGGCCAAGCCAGGTGCCCTCGCCTTCGCGCATTCGCCGGATGAAACCGCCGGGTTCCCGGTACGAACAGCCATGCTGTTCAAGGCCCGGCAATGCCGCGACGAGACCATCGACGAAGACGGCGCCGAGGCGCCCGGTCGGCCATTGTTCGAGTTCGCCCAGATCGAGTTCGAGGCGGATCACCGGGAAATGCGCGTACAGCGAGGGACCAACGAAAACCGAGCGTTCAAGGACACGCATGCTTAAAAACTCCCCAA
>JBDSFA010000372.1:0-5859 GCA_039919785.1 Dokdonella sp.
ACCGCGTTGACATCGAACACGGCGACTTTCAACCCGCGCCGCTCATGGAAGGCGGCGAGTGGGCGAATCGCATCGATCAATTTTGGATGCGCGACGATCAGGTAGTCGTATCCGCTCGTCGCATCGCGCCAATCGCGATCGGCCACGGCACGTAGCGCAAGCGGCCGTGCAAATTTTCCGTCGATGGCCGGAAACAGTTCGATGCCGGCTGCGGCCGGCGCGAACGCGTAGCGTCCCGCGCCGAAGGCTTGGCCCGGCCGACGCAGGCCGTCGCTGCCGTACAGCATCGGCACGCCCTCGCCGCGATAGCCCAGTTGCAGTGCCTGCGTCGCATCGGCGCGCACGGAGAACGGTTGCGCACCTGAGTCGAGGTCGCCGCCAATCGGATAGCGCGCCTCCAACCAATTGAACATCACCACGTCCACTGCCGTCATCGTCGGCATCCATGGCAGCGCTCGCTTGGGCACGCGCAGGCTGAGCACGTTGTCGTGCGCCTTGAGCGAAGCGATTGCCATCTCCAGCTCGCGGCGCACTTCGTCGCGACCGTTCCAGGCGATCGGCGCAAGCGCTCGGCCATTGACCGCAATTTCGACGAAATGATCGTCCGGCCGGCGATCCTTTTCCTTCTGCGGGGGATTGATGTCGGACAAGCCGCGAAATGCGAGGGTCAGCTTCATGCTCGCCACATGCGTGTCGAGATCGGGCAGGTCGAAGTGGGTTTCGAACGGCTGCGGATCGACCTGGGTCAACTTGGACCATTGCCATACATCCGGTTCTTCGCCCGGTTTCTGCTGCGTCTGGTCGAGCCGGATCATGAGGTTTTCCTGCTCCACGTGCAGGACCCGCTGCAAGGCCGCGTGGCCGCGCTCGCTCGCGTCGACATCGCGCATGCGCGCGTGTGCGCCCGGCGCACTGCCGAGCAGGTAAACATTGTTCACGCTGAACGCGTCGTACCAGCTGTCCGGCCCGTGCAGGGGCTGGCCGATCCACTCAATATGGTCGCCGTCGGCGAAGCGCTCGCCGCGTGCGACGACGCGGATCGGGACGTCTTTGCCAGCCTGGGTCAGGATCAGATCGGCCGCAGCGCAATCGGCGAGCGCTGGTTGCGCAGCGACGATCGCAGCGTGATCGAGGGCATAGACGCCCGCGTGCTCCAATTCGATGTGCAGCTGACCACTGCATGCGAGCAGCGGCAACGGTGTGGCGAAAAGGAGCAGCGCGAACGCGCGAACGAGAAAGGTCAGGGGCATGGCGAAGACAGGTGCGTGACAGCGCGCAAAGCGCGGCAGCCGAGAGGGAACCGGCGAGGCTACCGACCCGCAGCCGCCACTGCAACCGCACGCGGCCCGTAATAGCGCCCCAGCAATGCCGCCACCGCCGGTGCGGCACGGTGCAGCGTGGCCGGATCGGAGAAGTGCAGTTCGCTCGTGACGGCGAAGAATTCGTCCGCGCTTTCGGCCGCATAGGGATCAATCAGGCTGACGCGGCCGCGTTCGACCGTGTGCACGAGCGCGTCGTACGCTTCCTGCATCGTTGCTATCCATTCGCGCCGCGTGAGCGGCGCGGGCAGCAGCGGCATGCCGTTCATGGCGCCATCGCGCATGTCGAGCTTGTGCGCGATTTCATGCACGACCACGTTGAAGCCATCGAAGGGATGGGCAAGGTCAGTCGCGACATCCGCCCAACACAGGATCAACGGCCCGCGTTCCCACGCTTCGCCGATGAGGTCGTCTTCGCCCGTGGTGACCACGCCGCTGGGCTCGTCGTGATGCTCGCGCTTCACCCGGAATTCGCCGGGGTAGACGATCACGTCGCGCCAACCGGCGAGCCCGTCGAAGCCCAGGTGAAGGACCGGCAGGCAGGCCAGCGCCGCAATGGCGAGGCACTGCCTGTCATCCAGCTCGTGGCCGCCGGCGGCGCTGAACGTCTTGCGCGCAAGAAATCGTTCGGCAAGTGCGCGCAAGTTGCCGCGCTCAAGCGCCGTCAGGCGGTCGAACAACGCGGAGCTCGCAAGCAACGTGACCCATTGGGCATTGTCGACGCGCGCGCGTGCCGACAGCCGCATGCGAAGGCGGTCGAACCAATGCGTCATCAGCGTTATGCGATCAACGGGACGGGTGCTGCATTCCGGATCAACCTATGCCCCTTTACGGCACGGCAAGCGTGCAGCTTGCATTCACTTTATTGCCCCGGGAACCAAGGTCTGCCAGCGGTAGTTTGTGCGCTTGGGCGTCATCGTCGCCGGTGCTGTCGGGTCGCCGGGCGCGATGGAGGCTTTCGCCGGCAATACATCCAGTGCCGCGGGAGCGTCGGTGTCGCGCGGGGCTGTTCCGCCATCGCCGCTTCCGCGCGCCGCGCGTGCGCCCACCAGGCCGCCACCGCCGCCATCGGGAACTTCGATCAAGGTCGTGCGAGTCCCCGATGGGCCGCCTGCGCTGCTGCGAGCGTCGCTTGCATTCAGCGCGAGCAGGCTGACGCCACGCACAGGTGCGCTTTGCGCAAACGCGCCGGAGGCGGACACGGCGATCACGAGGACCGCAAGGATGATGGCGAATGTCTTCATGAAGGTTTTCCAGGCAGCAAGGCCCAGCTAAGCAGCAATGCTCGCACGTTCCATTTCCCGACTCCAGCCGGTCGCCCGGGTTCTAGCACGGTCCATGCCATCGACGATCCGAGGCGTCTGCACCGCACCAGCCAATGCGATGAACGCCACGCCAGGTGTCCGCCGGACACTCGCGGACAGTGCGGACAGGAGACTGCCGAGGCGCCTTGCCCCACTTCAGATGCGCTTCTGACACGAAAGGTTGCGTGTCGCGAAGGATGCAGACGGGGCATGGCCGCTACACTCTGGCGCTGACCTCGACTTATTGAACCGCGCCGTGGCCGCTGCCCCAAATCCGAAGAAATTGCCCCTGTTGCCAGGCGCAGGCCGACGCGATTCCGGGCTGGGTGCATTGATTGGCGAATTGGCCGACGGGCAGGCGCATTCCGGCAACGTGCTGGCGGCCAAACTTGGCGTCACGCGCGCCGCGGTCTGGAAGCAGATCGAGCGGTTGCGCGAGTTGGGTCTCGACGTTTCGGCACCGCCCGGCAGCGGTTATCGCCTCGCCGCGCCGGTCGATCTGCTGGATGCGACGCAGATTACGCGCGGGCTCGCGCCCCAGGCGCGCGCGCGCCTGAGTGAGGTCGCCGTGCATTGGCAGCTCGATTCGACCAGCAGCGAGTTGCTGCGTCGGGCCGCTGACGACCCGCGCGACGCGATCGCCTGCCTTGCCGAGATCCAGAGTCAGGGTCGCGGGCGCCGCGGTCGCGCCTGGCAGACACCGCTCGGCGGCGGCATCGCGTTGTCGCTGCGGCAACGTTTCGACGGCGGCATGGCGTCGTTGGCGGGCCTCAGCCTCGTCGTCGGCATCGCTGTGGTGCAGGCGCTGGAAGACATCGGCATTCCTGATGTCGGACTCAAATGGCCGAACGACCTCGTCGCGCGCGGCGCCAAGCTCGCCGGCATCCTGGTCGAATTAGGTGGCGACGCACTCGGGCCGTGCCACGCGGTGATAGGCATCGGCATCAATGTACGTCTCGGCGCGCGTACCGCTGCCGTGATCGATCAGCCGTGGATCGACCTGGCGACGCTCGCAGGGGGCGCGCTCCCCTCGCGCAACGCGGTCATCTCACAGGTGTTGACGCGGCTGGTCGATGCGTTCGATCGATTCGCGCGCGAGGGTTTTGCGGGATTCGCCGACGCGTATGCGCGCTACGACGTGTTGCGCGATCGCCGCGTCAGCGTGTTGCGCAGCGAAGGCCACAGCGACGGCATCGTGCGCGGCGTCGATGTGCGCGGCGCGTTGCGCGTCGCCTTCGCCGATGGTGAGCGTGCGGTGGACAGCGGTGAAGTCAGTATCCGGGGGACTGCGTGAAACTACTGATCGACCTCGGCAATACACGCCTGAAATGGGCCGCGCTCAACACGGGGCGCATGCAGCCGGGCGGCGTGTTCGCGCATATCGGCAAGCCGCTCGCGATGGAGTTGCGTACCGAATGGGCCGAATTCGCGCGTGTCGGCGCGATCTTCGTCGCCAGCGTGGTCGCACCGGCGCGCGAGGAGGAACTCGATGCCTTCGTGCACGAGCGCTTTGGCCTGCACGCGCAGTTCGTGCGTAGTCCGGCCGTTGCGCTAGGCGTGCGCAACGCCTACGAGGAACCGGCACGCCTGGGCGTCGACCGTTTCCTCGCACTCGCCGCGGCCCACGTGCAGCACGCGCGCGCACAAATTCTGGTCGGCGCTGGCACCGCACTGACCGTCGATGCACTCGACGCCGACGGCACGCATCTGGGAGGATTGATCGTCGCCAGTCCGCGCTTGATGCGCTCGGCTGTGCTTGCCGGCACGGCGCGCGTGAACGTTGCCGATGGCATCTGTCGCGATCTGCCGCGATCCACTGCCGACGCCGTCGTCACCGGTTCCCTGTACGCTGCGGCCGGTGCGATCGACCGTTTCCGCGCGAAGGTGGCGCAGCGCCTGGGTGCGCCGCCTGCCGTGATTCTGAGCGGCGGCGGCGGCGACGAGATCGAGGCGCTGATCGCGCCGGTCGAACGCGCACACGACCTGGTCCTGCACGGACTCGCGCTGTGGGCGGAAGCGTTCGCGCAAGACCGCTAGAATGCGCCGTCCGCCTCACTGAAAACCTTATCCACGTCCTCCATGTTCGTCCGCGCCCTCTTCATGCTCCTGCTCGCGCTCAATATCGGCGGCGCGTGCTGGCTTGCGTTTGCGCATCGGCCGCAAGCGACGACGCTACCAGCGACTGATCCGGGCGTGCCCAAGCTTGCCCTGCTGGCCGAAAGCGAAAACGGCGGCGAGGCGGCGAATGCGGAACTGGCGAGCGCGCCGGAGAGCCGGGCGGATCTGGCCAACGACAAATGCCGCGCGATCGGCCCGTTCCCCACCCAGGCCGACACGCGTGCTGCGATGAACGCATTGACGCCGTTGACCAAACGCATCCGTATCCGCGAAACGCACGCGACCCAGACGCGCGGCTATTGGGTTTACCTGCCGGCGGCAGCTTCGCGCGAACAGGCTTTGGGCGCAGCGCGCGCGCTATCGGCCAAAGGCGTGCGCGATTACTACGTCGTCACCGCAGGCGATCAGCAGAACACGATCTCGCTCGGCTTGTTCCGCGACCAGGGCAACGCCGATCGCCGACGTGCCGAGATCGTCGCGCTAGGCTTCGCGCCGCAGGTGAACACGCGCACCGAAGATCTGCCCGCCTATTGGCTCGATTTCGCCCTCGTCGACGGCCAGCCGCTCGACTGGCACGGCCGCGTGCCGGTGCCGCACGATGCACGCGAAGAAACAATTGACTGCTTCCAGTAGCCGCCAGGCGCATCCCGCTTGCTATAGAATGCGCGCCCCATGCCGGCATAGCTCAGTTGGTAGAGCAACCGCCTTGTAAGCGGTAGGTCCCCAGTTCGAATCCGGGTGCCGGCACCATAGACCAATTCCACAGTATGCCAAGACATGCCTGCGCGGCTAAAAATCCGCTGAACGGCTTTTTTCTGCCCGACTTCCCATCACGCTTGTCGGCAATATCGTAGGCAACGCAATTCTGGGGTGGCATGAGCGTCAAACATGCCCTTGCGCGTATTTCCCCCCTCAGTGAACGCCAGTGCGTATCGCCTCCAGAATGGACCGCTCGACAATCTCGACGCGCTCCAGTTCATCTGCGCTCAGGACCGAATCCTTGAGCAGCGCGTGAAAGTCCGCTGCGGTTCCGCACAAGCCATCGAAGAGGCAAGCCTCACGCATCAGCTGGCCCGATGACGTGCAGTCGCGTCCGAACTCGCAGCTGGCCAGTTGCC
>JBDSFA010000016.1:0-2468 GCA_039919785.1 Dokdonella sp.
TGCGCGTTCGGGCGAGTCGATGTCGCCATTGGCGAACAGCGGAATGCGGATTGCCGACTTGATCGCGGCGATCGTGTCGTATTCGGCCTCGCCTTCGTATTGATCGGCACGCGTGCGCCCGTGCACGGCAAGTGCGGCGATGCCGGCAGCCTCGGCGATCTTCGCGATGGTGAGTCCGTTGCGGTTGTCGCGATTCCAGCCAGTGCGGATCTTCAACGTGACCGGCACGTCGACGGCGCGCACGACCGCATCGAGAATGCGCGCCACCAGCGCCTCGTCCTGCAGCAGCGCGCTACCGGACCAGACATTGCAGACCTTCTTGGCCGGGCAGCCCATGTTGATGTCGACGACCTGCGCACCATGGTCGACGTTGTAGCGCGCCGCTTCAGCGAGCATTGCCGGGTCGTAGCCGGCAATCTGCACGCTGACCGGATCGGGCTCGCCGACGTGATCCATGCGCTGGAGCGACTTGCGCGTCGTCCACAGGCGTGGATCGGCGGTGGTCATCTCCGATACGGCCAAGCCCGCGCCCAGCCGCTTGCACAGCTGGCGGAACGGTTTGTCGGTGACGCCGGCCATCGGCGCAAGCACGACGGGCGGGTCAATGAGGTGGGAACCGATACGCATCGCGCCATTCTACAGGCGCCTGCGGGCACGCCGTAGCCGCCCGATAAAGAACTAGACTCCGTACTCGCTCCAGACCGTGCCGACCGAACGTGCTTCGATCCGACCGCCCCGTGCGCCGCAATTACGTGCTTCGCCAGGGGTCCTGATGGACTTCCTCGAAACGCTGATCAATTTTTTCACCCTGCACGGCTACATCGCCGTGTTTGCCGTGTTGATGATCTGCAGCATCGGCATTCCGATACCAGAGGACATTTCGCTGGTCGCGGGAGGCGTGATTGCCGGGCTCGGTTACGCGGACGTGCGCGTGATGTGCGTGGTCGGTCTCGCTGGCGTGCTCCTCGGCGACGCGCTGATGTTTCTGATTGGACGCTACTTTGGCGCGCGTGCATTGCGTCTGCGCTGGGTCGCTGCGTTGCTGACGCCGCGGCGATATGCGCAGGTGCAGGAAAAATTCGAACGCTACGGCAACCGCTTGATGTTCGTTGCGCGATTCCTGCCCGGCATGCGCACCGCCGTGTTTCTCAGCGCCGGCATGACCCAGCGGGTCACGTTCCTTCGATTCCTGCTGTTCGACGGCTTCGCGGCACTGCTATCGGTGCCGTTCTGGATCTTTCTCGGCTACTACGGTGCCGAGAATCGCGAATGGTTGCTGGCCTGGATCAAGCACGGTCAAAGCAGCGTCGCGGTGCTCGCAGGGTTGATCATCGCAGGCGTGGCTTGGGTGGTCTGGCGCCGCGCACAGCAGCGCCGCGCGCGTCTGCTCGGCCACCGTGCCACGCGCCATGCGCGCGCGAGAAACAAACGTGGCGGCGAACGCCCGTAATGGCGACCCGCCATGGCGGCTCAGGAAAAGCGCTCGATGACTTTCTCGAAACGCGCCATCGCCGGTGCGGTGCCCACCGTTTCGGTCGACATCGCGGCAGCCCGATTTGCATGCATAACGGCATCGCGGAACGGACGCCCCGCAAATCGCAACAATGCCGCGACGAGCGTGCCCGAGAACGCATCGCCGGCGCCGGTCGAGTCGATCGCCTTCACCTTTTCAGGGGCAATCCGGTAGAACGCATCGCTGTCGCCGCGACGATCGTTCGCGCCGTGCGAGACGAAACAGCCGTGCGCACCGAGCGTGATGACGACGGTCTCGACAGCGAGCTTGCGCGCGAGCGCATGCAGGTCGGCGTCGTCGCGGGCAGCAAGTTCGCCAGCATCGACGTGCACGCCGACAATGCGTTCGAGCAGCAGCGCGAATTCCGTCTCGTTGGGGGTGATCAGATCGCATTGCGCCAGCAGCGCCGCATCGAGCTGCGGATGCACCGGCGCCGGATTGAGCACGCGCAGTAGTCCGTGCTGTGCGCCGAGCGCGAGCGCAGCCGCGATCGCATCAAGGTTGTTCTCCAATTGCAGCAACAGGATTCTTGCGCCCGCGAACGATTCGGCCTGTGCCTCGACGAAGGCCGGATCGAGATGTTCGTTGGCAGCCAGGTTGACCACAATCAGGTTCGAGCCGGTGTGATCGACGACGATGCTCGATGCCGCTGTCGGCACGTCGCTGCACACCTGCCAGCGGCACGGAAGCTTTTCGTCGTCGGCGAACTTCTGCGCGATTGCGCCGAGATGGTCGCCGCCGATGGCGCCGACGAACAAGGTTGCCACGCCCTGGCGCGAACAGGCGATGGCCTGGTTGAAACCCTTGCCACCGGGGCCGGTGTTGAATCCCAATGCGCGTCGCGTCTCGCCCACTTGCGGGAAGCGGTCGGTCAGCCAGGCGTGATCCTGCACATAGCTGCCGACGATGATGACCTGAGCGTTCCCTGCCATGGCGATGGCCCTCAGATGCCGAC
>JBDSFA010000217.1:0-2039 GCA_039919785.1 Dokdonella sp.
TCGCGCGCGCCCGACCACATGTCGATCCACTGATCGGTGTGTTCGCCAAATTGCAGGACCCTGCGGAAAAAGCGCGGTGGCTGCTGGCGCAGCATGGCAAGGTCAAGCACGGCCGCCGAGACCGCGAGCGGAATCAGCACGATGTCGCGCCCGGCACCGAGCAGCAGCTTTGGCGCGAGCATCAACACGCCGCGGATAAGGGGTGCGCGCTGCCCCACGTGTTCGTCGGTCATGCGTGCAGCGTAGTTCAGTTTGAGAAACCAGAGGTCATCGGGATTGCACTTTCCACTCTTGGCATCGGTACCCGGTCCACTCGGTCGTCACAATGTGGGCACGGCGGGCGCATCAAAGCCGTTGGCGAATATCAAATCCGACTTGATCAAAACGGTGCCGACGAAGAAATCTTCGGGAGCGCTCGCCGCCTGCACGCCATTGATCACGATGCGCCGGATGGTTGGCGTACTCGCCGTGACGCCGGCGAATACCTGCTTGTACGTCGCGTTGGCGGACACTGAAAAGGAAAAAGTGCCGAGCAGGAGGTTGTCGGCGTCGTAGGCTGAAATGGTTCCGCCAAACCCATCGAGGTAGTAGTCGGGATCGCACACGACGCCGAATCCGTTGATTCCCTGTGCGAATTGGAAGGTCAGCGGACCTCCGCTGAAACCGAAACCGTTATCCGTTGCATACAGACGCTCGCCCTGCGCATACATCGGGCCGAAGCCGGGCCCGGCAGCCAGGGTGTTGCCGTGCCCAGTCGCCTGGCTGACCACCACGCTGCGTCCGTCGAGACTGGTCAGCGTGACCGGATTGGCAACCGTGCCGTTGACCGGGCCCACCTGATCCCAGGTCAGCGCATCGTTCGCGCCGAGCTGAGCAGGTGTCCCGACGAATTGAACCGCACCTGCGGCAAGAGGCAGCAGCGCTGCGAAGAGCGCGATGGACGCGCTGGACGCGACATGCAATGGCGTACTGTTCATTCAGATCCCTCCGAGCGCTCGAAGTGGCGCTCGAAAGAGTGCTGCGCAAACCAGTGCCGGAATGTCTCATCAAACCAGCGGAGGAATGCACTTTTGAATGTCCGAGTCGCTTCGCAGCTCCCACACACACGACACGACGTACGGTCACTTTTGCACGGTGCCGCAGTGGCCCCTACGCAGGCTCGCTTTCGGCCACGGCAACCGGGAAAAGCTGAACGCGCGGCATGGCCACGACGAGATCGCCGAAGGCGTCCGTCAACGCACCATCCACATCTTCCAAGGCGCTTTCTGCAAGGGTCGCACCCAGGCGTTCCAGCAGCGCCACGTTGTCGCGCAATCGCGCACGCAGCTGCGTGTCGTCGAGCGTATCGTGTAGTCCGCGGTTGAGTTCGGTGAACCACGGCAGCAGGGATTGATCGAGTAGCCTGCGTTCGTTGCGGCCGGAATCTAGGTCAGTCCAGGCACGGAACAGTGCCTGCATGCGGAGGTTGATCGCTTGAGCTCGCTCAAACTCGGGACGCAGTTCGCCGAGCAGCGCCATGTCGGCGAGGTGCTCCTGGAACACGATCTGGCACAGGACGCCCCAGTAATAGGTGTAGTCCCAGATCACCTTCAGCGGCAGCACCGTCGCGCTGGCGAATACCGAGTATTGATCCTTGTACAAGGTCAGCGTGCTGGCGCAGAACGACAGATAGAAATCGTTGTAGATGCGTGCGTACGGTCCGACCGCTTGACCGGCGCTGTCGCGCGCGATGAGTTCGCGGATGTACGTATTCGCGATTGCGATGAAGTCGCCACCTGGCGAATAGAATGGATCGAGGAACACGCCAGCGTCGCCAGTCAGCGCCCAACGGTCACCGGAAAACATCTGTTTGCAGCCATGCGAGTAGTTGCGCAGGAACTGGAAGTCGAGCAGTGCGTCGCGGTGCACGCTGCATGCGCGCGCGAGGGCAGGCTGGTGGCCTGTGAGCCAGGCCAGCGCCTTGTCGAAGCTGTTGGTCGATTCGAGCGGATGCGCGGCGGCGTCGGCAACGATGCCGATTGAATGCGCACCGGGGGCCA
>JBDSFA010000019.1:0-22475 GCA_039919785.1 Dokdonella sp.
CGGACGGCGCCGCATACGGATTCATCGACGGTAACGGCGGCGGTCTGTGTTCCATGATCGGCATCCCCTGTGAGAAGTTCAGAACTTTAACCGGCGCGATGCGAGGAAAACAACGGTGGCCGATGTAGCGGGCTGCACCGCTGGGAAACGCTCCACGAACCCGCCGCTGGTTTACCCGAGCATGCTTGGTCCGAGGTGCCATCTTCGCGTCGCCAAGCCCTCGTCCAGCGCAGCGGGGATGCACGGCGCGATATGCAGTTCATCCATCGCGGCGTTCACCGTCTGAACCAAAGTCATCGCATTACATGCCCGCATCGAAGTTGTTGCGCTCGATTCTCTTGATGATCCCGGTGTTCCGGCGGAGCTGCTGTCTGCAGCGGCAGCCGGAATAGTTTGCCGATGAACGAATGCGGCGCCGACCGCCCTGATGCATCCGCACGCCGCCAATGCACACCTCGGCACTCTCCGACCAAGCGGAACCCAACCTCGCCGCCGGGACCCTCTTTGGTTTGCCTGGTCGCTTGACAACCTCGTTTTTGGTGTTATAGTTCACTACACCACTACTTCATCAATCACCTCGCTGGAGGTTGTCGTGCCGAACCGTCTGATCCATCTTCTCCTGCTGGCTGCCTCTCTTTACGCGAGCGGCGCCGCTGTCGTCGCGCTGTCCAACGGCACTCCCGTCTCCCGTCATGTCGAAACGACGACGGCAAAGATGCCCGCCGTGCCGCCTGCCGCCGCTACTCTTGATGCGACCACGACATTGCTGCCGATCGTCGTCGTTCATCCCGAACCTGAAGTGCTTACCCTGGCGACCGTGACGGTCCGCCCCAGCCGCACGGATTTGACCGAGACAGTCGCCGACAGCGATGAAATTCCGATGGCCACGATCCTGCCGGGCGTCCGCCGCTCGACCGTGCCTTCTTTCGCCAGTGCCGGTTTTGACATGCCCTACTATTCGTTTGGCAGAACCCTGCGCCACGTAAGCAAGGAATAACCTTGATGAGCACCGTCTGGAACGATTCGACGCCGATCTACCGTCAACTGCGTGACCGCGTGGTGGCGATGATCCTCGATGGCGTCATTAAACAGGGCGATCCGTTGCCGTCGGTGCGCCAGGTGGCCGGTGATTTCCAGATCAACCCGATCACCGTGTCCAAGGCGTATCAGGAGCTGGTCGATGAAAATCTCGTGGAGAAACGAAGGGGACTTGGCATGTACGTAAGCGATGGCGCACGCGACGCGCTGCTCAAATCCGAACGCGAGCGCTTCCTGACCGAAGAATGGCCCGCGCTGCACGCGCGCCTTGGCCGCCTCGGTTTGAGCCTCGAGCAACTCATTGAAGCGGCCAAGCCCGGGGAAAAGCAATGAGCACCAAGGCCATCAACCCGATCATCAGGGCACGCGGGGTGTCCAAGCAGTTCGGCGCAACCAAGGCGCTCGATGCAGTCAACTTCGAAATTGAAGCAGGTCGCATCGTGGGTCTGATCGGCCCGAACGGCGCCGGCAAAACCACCGCGTTAAAAGCCATCCTCGGCCTGACCGATTTCGAAGGCGAGCTGTCGGTGCTCGGTTTCGATCCGCGTACCCAGCGCACCCAGCTCATGGAGCAGGTCTGCTTCATCGCGGACGTCGCAGTGTTGCCGCGCTGGATACGGGTGAGCGAGGCGGTCGAATTCGTCGCCGGCGTGCATCCTCGCTTTTCGCGCGAGAAGTGCAATGCGTTCCTCGCGCATACCAAATTGACGCCGGCCATGCGCGTGCGCGAAATGTCCAAGGGCATGATCGTGCAGTTGCATCTTGCGCTGGTGATGGCGATCGACGCGAAGCTGCTCGTGCTCGATGAGCCGACGCTCGGTCTCGACATCCTGTATCGAAAATCATTCTACGAAAGCCTGCTGTCGGACTATTTCGACGAGAACAAGACGATCATCGTGACTACCCACCAGGTCGAGGAAGTCGAGCACATCCTCACTGATCTAATGTTCATCCGCGACGGCAAGATCGTGCTCGACGCCACCATGGATCAAGTCGGCGAGCGCTATGCCGAAGTGATGGTGAACCCGGACAAGGCCGACGCCGCGCGCTCGCTGGGACCGCTCAACGAACGCCAGATCTTCGGCAAATCGATCTTCCTGTTCGATGGCGCCGATCGCACCCAACTCGCGCAATTGGGCGAATTGCACAAACCGAGCATCGCCGACCTGTTCGTCGCGACCATGAAAGGAACCTACGCATGAACGCCTTTCCTCTCCTGCTCAAGCGCGAGTACTGGGAACACCGCAACGGATTTCTGTGGACGCCGATATGGATCACCGGCGTGTTCCTGATCATCAGCATGCTGGTCATCGTCAGCGCCGAAGTTTTCCGCAGTCATGCGAACGTGCAAGTCGGCGGCTTTTCGCTGGATGGATTGCGCGGCAGTATCAGCGCAGAGGACATTGCAAAGGCGGGCAACGGCCTTGACGTGTCGCAACTGGTCATCGCCGGCATGGCCTGCGCAGGCCTGTTCTTCGTGACATTTTTCTATCTGCTCGGCGCGCTCTACGACGACCGTCGCGATCGTAGCGTGCTGTTCTGGAAATCGTTGCCGATATCCGATACCGCGACGGTCGCGTCGAAGGCACTGACTGCGCTGCTCGTGATCCCTGCCTTCACACTCGTGGTCTCCACCCTTGCGTATCTGGTGTTTCTGGTCGTGATCTGCCTGTGGGCCGGCGTGCATGGCCTGAACGCACTGCCTGCGGTGTTTGCCGCACATCCGATCGGCATATTCCTGCGGCTCGCCGCGATGTTGCCGGTGGGCGTGCTGTGGGCGCTGCCGACGGTAGGCTGGCTGATGTTCTGGTCGGCGTATGCACGCAGCAAGCCGTTCCTGTGGGCGGTGCTGCTGCCGGTGCTGGCCCTGATGGCGAACTGGTGGATCGGCGTGCTTGGCGGCCCGCACATCAGTGGCGATCTCAATCTTGCGTCGATGCTCGGTCGTTTGCTGTTCAGCATCGTGCCCGGTAGCTGGATCAGCTCGAAGTTCGGCGTCAGCGGCCCGAAAGGCTGGTTCAATCCTGACGGCGACCAAGTCGTGAACAGCCTGGACCCCAGCCATGTCTATGCTGTGCTGACGACACCGGACATGTGGATTGGCGTGATGGCTGGCGTCGCCCTGCTTGCAGGAGCGATATGGTTCCGCCGTCGTCGCGTTGAAACCAGCGTCTGAGCACGCCGAAAATTCGCTCGCTCACGATCCGCCCAAAGAGGCACACGATGGAAAATAGAATCCGCAACCTGATAGTTCCCTTCGCACTCGGCCTGACGTTGGCGGCGTGCGAAGGCAGCCAGAAGAACAATTCGTTCACTCACTTCAGCGTCGTCGACGACACTCATGTGGCGATTCATGCGCGTGGCGCCGCCGATGCGATCCTTGCTGCCGATGGGAGCCTCAGCATCGACGGCAAAATCCTGGCGACGACGCCACCGCAGCAGGGTTTGCTTGAAGGCTACTACCGCGGTATCGACGCAATGCGACGCGACGCAATCGCAACGGGCGCGGCGGGCATCGCCACCGCCGGCACCGCCATCGTGAGTGTCGTCAGCGGACTGGCCAGCGGCGATCCGGACAGCATCGGCCCGAAGGTCGATGCAAAAGCGGCCAAGGTCGACGCCGCCGCGGCGAAGCTTTGTGCTGACCTCGAGGAACTGCGCAAGCAGCAGGAAGCGATCGTTGTGCAACTCGATGCGTTCCGGCCCTACGCCTCGATCGGGACGAGCGAGACTGAGGATTGCGCGTCTCACTAGGCGCGCGCGTCAATTTCCAGGCGAAAAAAAAGGGCCGCAGAAGCGGCCCTTTTTGCTCGCGAATTTCACATCAGCGCACGGTGTCGTTCAACACCTTGTACTTGTTCGCGCCATCGACCTGTATGCCGGTCTGGGTCAGGTCGAGCGAACCGACCAGCCAGAAACGCGTCAAGTCGCGACCTTCACGCCTCAGAACGGCTGCCGCCGTACCATTTGTGTAGATGATATCGCCGCTATGCAGCTTCGCCGGCACCAACGTCTGAGTGATGGTGTGCCCATCGTTGAGATTCTTTTCGAGCGTCAGTCGTGCTGCAGCGTCTGCAGCCGGTTCGCTCACATTGACCGCACCCGCAGTCTGGTTGGCTTCGCGACGCAGTGAACCATCTCCACGTACCGACGAAAGCACCTGGTAGCGATTGGTCGCGACAACCTTCAGCTCCGCACTACGCAGATCGAGATCGCCGTCGAGCCAATACAGGGACTGACGGTTTCCTTCCCGGCGCGATACAGCGCGCACGGGACCGTCCACATACAGCATGTCGCCCTGTTGCAACGCCGATACCGCCAACGGACCAGCCGCGCCGCGCCCCTCGTTCAACGACTGCTCGAGACGGCTGTGAATCGCGTCTATGTCGACCGCCGGAGCGGCCGGCTGCGTTGCCGCTACCGGCGCCGGCTTCGCCGCGGCTACGGCGCGCGCGGTCTCCGCTTGCTGCGCCTGTGCCTTGGCCGCTTCGGCTTGTGCCTTCGCCTTCTCCGCCTCTGCCTGACTCTTGGCGACTTCAGCTTCGGCCTTCGCCTTTTCCGCTTCAGCACGGCTTTTTTCGGCTTCAGCTTTCGCTTTCTCCGCTTCAGCGCGGCTCTTCTCGACGTCGGCCTTGGTCGTCTTTTCCGGTTCCGCGACGGCTGGCTTGGCCGACTTGTCTTCAATCCTCACGAGAACGTTCTCGTAGAAGCCTTCCTTGAGCACAAGACTCGCGTTGCCTCCGGCGTGAACTTTGGCCGCAATCTTTGCATGCCAGTCAGCCGGCGCCGTGATGACCAGCTTGTTGCCGGATGCGGCAGCCTGGCGCCCGAGAGAAGCCAGCGTCGCATCGGCGCCGCCGCTCTGGAAGTTCGCGCCGCTGATATCGGTGTTCTGTTGGGCCATGGCGCTGGTTGCGACCAGTGCGCTGGCAAGCATGAGTTTCTTCAGCATTTCAAAAGCTCCGGTTTCCTTCGTTCTCTATCGTGATACAGGCATGCGCGAACGATCTGGGCAATACCTGTCAGACGCAATGGTTGGGCTGTCCCGGGGCACTACGCCGGATCGCAGGCCCACCCGCGGGCAGTGATCTCCCGAACGCCCGCAGACAGCTTTATGAACTATGCAGTATGGCATTGACCGGCGCGTTCGGCATGTGCCGTTCGCCACGGCAGTCACAGGCGCGAATATACGTTGTACGAATACGTTCGTCGACACACTGGCATGTGGCCGGCACGGTCGGGGCAAGCGCGACGCCCGTTCCGCACGTCCGTTAGCATGACGGACCCTGAATGGAGCCGTTCATGTCGAGACCAGACCCGATCAACACCCTTTGCGCAACTCAAGCGCGCAATTCCGGCATCGATGCGCTGCGCGGCCTGGCGATCGTACTGGTCGTTCTTCACCACATCGGCCTTCGCCTTCCGCTACGCAAGGGAATGCTGGCGGACTTTGTGTCGCTGCCACTGCTGAACGGGCTCAACTACAACGGCTATGAGGCCGTCTTCGTGTTCTTTGTCCTGTCCGGTTTCCTCATCGCAACGACCTCGTTGCAGAGATGGGGCAGCCTCGATCGGATCGACACGAAAGCGTTCTACGCGCGTAGATTCGCACGTATCGTTCCCTGCCTGCTGTTGCTGGTCGGCGTGCTGGCCATGCTTCACCTGGTCGGTGCTACCGACTACGTGATCGCGCGCGAAGGCCAATCATTACCACGCGCAATCGCCGCCGCGGTCGGCCTGCACCTCAACTGGTACGAGGGTGCGACCGGCTACCTGCCCGGCGGCTGGGATGTGCTGTGGTCGCTTTCGATCGAGGAAGTCTTCTACCTGGCCTTTCCGCTGCTGTGCCTGCTCGTGCGGCGTAGCGGATGGCTGATCTGCATCCTGCTTGCGCTGGCCTTGTCGCTGCCCTACACGCACGCTGCGCTGGAAGGCAATGAGATCTGGCAGGAAAAAGCCTATCTGCCTGGCATGGCCGCGATCTCGACAGGGATACTCGCGGCGCTCTTCGCGGTGCACGTGCAAGCGCGAGCATGGCTCGTCCGTTTTCTGCTCGCGTTGGGTTCTCTCGGACTCGTCGCGGTGCTGTTCGCCGAGGGTTGGCTGTGGGAAGGCCTCGGCCTCGGCCACGGCACCCTGCTGGTGCTTACCTTTGCAACGGCCTGCCTGGTCATCGGGTTGCATTGGCGCGGCGCTTCCGGCACGTCGCGCGCACTGAGAGGGCTGGGCTGGCTACGCTCGTTCGGACGACTCAGCTACGAAATCTATTTGACCCACATGTTCATCGTCTTCGCCTTCGTTGCGGCATTCAAGGCCAGCGGCGGCGACCAGCGCTACGGTTTTCTCTGGTATCTGCCCGCGATACCGCTGACATGGTTGCTCGGCGCAACGCTCGCGCGCGCCTTCTCGATTCCCTGCGACCGGGCTCTGCGACGCCTGCTGCTGAAGCGGGCGGTGCGTGCAGACGATATCCCGATCACACGGGCGCCGGAGGAAATGGCGACCTGAAAACCAAGGTCGCCATTCCTTATCGACCAGCCATGCAAGAATCCCGCAACATCATCCGCCAGCCGATCCACCGTGGATGCCGCCTTTGGTCAGCGCAGTCGGATCGAGCAATTCCTTGAGCTTGGCACGTGGCAGACCGGTGGTTTCCAACGCAACATCGAGGATTGGCCGGCCTTCCTTGTAGGCTTGCTTCGCGGTCGCCGCACCCTTGTCGTAGCCGATCACCGAATTCAATGCGGTCACCAGGATCGGATTGCGATCGAGCGTCTCGCGAATCTTGTCTTCGCGCACCTTGAATCCCGCGATCGCCTTGTCGGCGAGCAGGCGCGTCGCATTCGCGAGCAGCTCGACCGACTGCAGCAGGTTCAGCGCAATCACCGGCAGCATAACGTTGAGCTGGAAGTTGCCGCTCTGGCCCGCGATCGTGATCGTGGTGTCGTTGCCGATCACCTGCGCACACACCATCGCCATCGCCTCCGGGATCACCGGATTGACCTTGCCCGGCATGATCGACGAGCCCGGCTGCAGCGCCGGCAGTTCGATCTCGCCAAGGCCTGCGAGCGGACCGGAGTTCATCCAGCGCAGATCATTGGAGATCTTCATCAGCGAGCACGCGAGCGTCTTCAATTGGCCAGACAACTCGACGGCAGCATCCTGCGAGCTGATGCCCTCGAAATAATTGTCTGCCGCCTCGAATTTCACACCGGTCATTTTCGTGAGTTCCGCACTCACCCTTGGCCCGAGCTGCACATCGGCGTTGATGCCGGTGCCAACGGCGGTACCGCCTTGCGGCAGCTTGCGCATGCGCCTGAGCGCGTCGCTGATGCGCCCGATATTCGAACGGATCTGCGCGGACCAACAGCCCAGTTCCTGCCCGAACGTGACGGGCATCGCGTCCATCAAATGCGTGCGGCCGGTCTTGGCGACCTTGCGCAATTCCTTCGCACGCAGATCGAGCGCCTTCTTCAGGTGCGCAAGCGCGGGCAGCAATTGCTCACTGACGGTGAGCACGGCGCTGACCTGGATCGCGGTCGGGATCACGTCGTTTGACGACTGCCCGTTGTTGACGTCGTCGTTCGGATGCACCTTCGATCCGGCGGCCGCGCATACGTGCGCAATCACCTCGTTCGCATTCATGTTCGATGACGTACCGGAGCCGGTCTGGAACACGTCGATCGGGAAATGCACATCGAATTCGCCCGCTGCGACACGCTCGGAGGCCTTGCGAATCGCCTTCGCCGACGTTTTCTTCAGGTGTCCAAGATCCGCATTCGCCTGTGCCGCCGCAGATTTGATGAGCCCGAGCGCACGGATGAATTCTCGCGGCATGGTCAGTCCGGAAATCGGAAAATTATCGACCGCACGCTGCGTCTGCGCGCCATACAGCGCGTCGCTCGGCACCTTGAGTTCGCCCATACTGTCGCGCTCGATGCGGTATTGGCTCATGACTCACCTGCTCCAAAAAAGGAGCGCGATTATAGCCGGTGAGCGCCCCCGGACCGGGCGCCGGCAATGCCGATGCTAGAATACGCGGCCGCCCCACTGCTTCCCGTGATGCTGCAGAACCTGTTCTACGTCGGCGCGGCCCTGGCCCTGGTGCTGCTCAATGGGCTGTTCGTCGCGGCTGAATTTGCCCTGGTCAAGCTGCGCCAGACCCAAGCGGCGACGCTGGCCGCGAGCCATGGTTGGCGCGGGCGGATCCTCGCCAGCGTGCATGGCCGTCTGGACGCCTATCTGTCGGCCTGCCAGCTCGGCATCACGCTCGCCTCGCTCGCGCTTGGCTGGATCGGCGAACCGGCGTTCGCGCGCTTGCTGGAGCCCGCGTTTGTTCGCCTCGGCATCAGTGCGGAAACGACCCAGATCGTCGCGCTCGTCATCGCGTTCACCCTGATCTCATACCTGCATATCGTGCTCGGCGAACTTGCACCGAAATCGCTCGCGCTACGTCGCCCGGAACGCATTTCGCTGTGGACAGCCGTGCCACTGTATGCATTCTACTGGGCGATGTATCCGGCCATCTGGCTGCTCAATGCCAGCGCCAACCACATCCTGCGCACGTTCGGCCTCGGCGCCGGCACGCATGGCGACGAGCACAACTATTCGCGCGAGGAACTGAAGCTCATCGTGCACGCCCAGCGGGCGAGCCGCACGGGCGAGGAATACTCGATGATGAAACACGCGCTGGATCTTCCCGAGCTGGTGGTCGGCGACGTTTTGCGCACACGCGATCAGCTCGCAAGTCTGCGCGATGGCATGGGCCGCGACGAAGTGCTGGCCGAATTCCATCGCACCCGCTACAGCCGCTACCCCTGGTTCGACGCCGACGGCGATCACGTACGCGGCATCCTGCGCGTGAAGGATCTCCTGCATGCGATAGCCGAGCACGGCGAGATCGGCGACGTCGTCTCGCTGCTGCGCCCACCGATCCTGCTGCCATTGCACACGCCCGTGCTGGACGTACTCAAGCGATTCCGCGCCGGCGATACGCATCTCGCCCTTGGCATCGAGGATTCCGGGCGCGTCGCCGGCTTCTTCACGCTCGAAGACATTCTCGAAGTACTGGTCGGCGATATCGAGGACGAGCATGCACGCAGCGGCAGCCTTGCCGTGCGTGGGCCGGTCGCGGGTGAGTTCACGATCTCCGGCGGCACGCCGATCTACCGGCTTGAACGCCTGCTCGAACGCGATATCGACGCGCCCGCCGACGTGAATTCTGTGGGTGGCCTTATCATCCACCGTCTGGAACGTCTGCCCGTCGAAGGCGAGACGCTGAGTTTTGACGGCTTCGACTTGACGGTGCGCACGATGCAAGGGGCGCGTGCCCAGACCATCGCCGTGCGAGTAAAAAGCAATACCCTCGAGGAAACGCAATGAGTTCGACGCTTACCGCCCTGTCGCCGCTGGATGGCCGCTACGCCGCAAAAACGGCCGCGTTGCGACCGATCTTCAGCGAGTTCGGCCTGATGCACCGGCGCGTGCTGGTCGAACTGCATTGGCTGCTCGCCCTCGCGAACGAACCTCGCGTCGTCGAAGTGCCCGCGCTTTCCACTGCGGCGCGCGCTGCGCTGCTTGCCATCGGAGAGAATTTTTCCGAAGTCGACGCCGAACGCATCAAGTCGATCGAACGCACAACCAACCACGACGTCAAGGCAGTCGAATATTTCATCAAGGAGCAAGTGGCGGGTAACGCCGAGCTTGCCGCGATCAAGGAATTCATCCATTTCGCCTGCACCAGCGAAGACATCAACAACCTCGCCTACGCGTTGATGTTGCGCGATGCACGCGATGGCGTACTGCTGCCGGCACTCGATGATGTCGGCGCGAAATTACGCGAGCTTGCGCATGCGCAAGCGGCCCAGCCAATGCTCTCGCGCACGCACGGCCAGACGGCCTCACCGACCACGCTCGGAAAAGAGATCGCGAACGTGGTCGCTCGCTTGGAACGCCAGCGCCGCCAGATCGCCGCAGTCGAGCTCACCGGCAAGATCAATGGCGCGGTCGGCAACTACAACGCGCACGTGATCAGCTACCCCGAAGTCGACTGGCCCGCGTTCTCGAAAACCTTCGTTGAATCGCTGGGACTGGTATTCAACCCCTACACGACGCAGATTGAGCCGCACGATTGCGTAGCCGAGATCAGCGACGCGTTGCGCCGCGCGAACACGATCCTGATCGATTTTTCGCGCGACGCTTGGGGCTATATCTCGCTCGGCTATTTCCGCCAGGTCCTGAAAGCCGGCGAAGTCGGCTCCTCGACGATGCCGCACAAGGTCAATCCGATCGATTTCGAGAATGCCGAAGGGAATTTCGGTCTCGCTAACGCACTGTTCGAGCATTTCAGCGCGAAGCTGCCGATCAGTCGCTGGCAGCGCGACCTGACCGACTCCACCGTGCTACGCGCGCTGGGCACGGCGTTCGGCCATACCCAGATCGCGCTGGACGCACTGCTGCGCGGCCTCGGCAAACTCAACGTGAATCCGGACCGGCTCAATGCGGATCTCGACGCCAGCTGGGAAGTCCTCGCCGAAGCGGTGCAAACCGTGATGCGCCGTTACGGCCTGCCCGAGCCCTACGAACAACTGAAGGCACTGACCCGCGGCGCCGGCATCACCCGCGCGGGGTTGCAGGAATTCGTCGCCGGCCTCGACCTGCCCGCCGACGCGCAGGCGCGCCTGCTGGCGTTGACTCCAGCCGGCTATGTCGGTCTTGCTGAAACGCTCGCTCGCGCGATCTGAAACGCAGCCATGAAAATCGGACGCAACGATCCCTGCCCGTGCGGCAGCGGCAAGAAATACAAACAGTGCCACCTCGCGCAGCAACAGGTTGAGGCGCCTGGGGAACCCGACGCGATCGCCGCGCAACGCAAGGCGCACGATTGGCTGCTAGGCCGCTTCGGCAAACGCGAGCAACGCGAAATCTTTGTGGACTATCTCGCTGTCATCATCGAGGAGAGCTCCGCTGACGAAGAGGAGGACGATGACGAACTGGTCGGGAACTTCCTGGAGGACCTCAACGAAGGCGATCGTTACGTGCTCGACTGCGGACTCAACGACTGGGCGCTGCACGAGACGCAATACGAACGCCATGGCTCGGCGGCGCGCGGCATCGACTGGGTGCTGCGAGCTCGTGACCTGCATCTGACTGCACCGCAACGCGCGTTCCTGCAGGCGACTGCGGCCGCGCGCCTGTGCGTCCACGAAGTGACCGCCGTCGAAGCGAATCGCGGCTTGCACCTGCGCGACGTACAGCGACCGGACATGCCGCCGCTGTTCGTGCACGAAGTGGCCGCGACCCACGCCCTCAATGCAGGGTCGCTGATCGCCACGCGCGTCATCGAACGCGACGGCCATTTCGAGCTCGGCAGCGGCATCTATCCTCTCAGCCCTATCGGCGTACTGGAAATCCTGCTCGATACCGTCAACCTGCGCGACGATGCCGATGATGACGGCCACATCCTCGCTTGGTTGATCCGCGACACCTGGTTGCGCGATCGCGCGCGCCCGCCGCTTCTGCGCGCAATGCCGATCGCGCGCGCCCCGTTCGTCGAGGATCGTTACGTCGTATCCGATGCCCCTGCGCTGAAGACCGCGCTCGAGGCCTGCGACGACGTGGAGACGTTCGGTCACGACTTCCCTGTCTGGATGTACACCTGCGCCGCCGACGATGCACAGGCACATGTGATGCGCCATCCACTGAGCGGGACGGGCGAAGCGGACCTGTCCGCGTTGACCATGGACAATCCCGATGCGCAATCGGCCGACAGCGGACGCAAATGGCTCGAACACCTCGCCGGTGCCTTCCTGCAGCATCGCGAGCGCGAACGCGTCGAACCGCCCGACGAGGACATCTTCCGCCTGCCGCTGCCGCTCGAAACCGACGACGCATCCGCGCCCGCTCTGCACGAAGCCCAGGTACACGAGGAGCTGGTGACACGCTACGAGAACTGGTGCGACACGCCGCTCGACGTTCTCGACGCGCGCACGCCGCGCGCGATGCTCGGCGACGCTGCCGGCCGCTTCCGCGTGGAACTTCTGCTGCGCATCTACGACGACGTCGAAGCGGCGTTCGCGCGCCGATCAGGGCGCGCACCGGTCTCGTTCGATTTCCTGCGCGATCGACTTGGCATGCCTGGCAAGCAGTAGCCCGATGCCGGGTCGTCGCAGCGGCAGCCTGGGAAGTCCGCGACAGGTCACGTCAACTGCCCGCTGTGCCGCTCGCATGCTTCCCGCGCGTCGGTGGGTATAGCCGGTGGTCTGGTTGCGCGCACATCTTGAGTCCTTGCGATTCAAGCGCCATGCTTCCGGTTCTGATCCCCGACCACATCGATTGACGCAACATCGTCGAAGATGCAAGTTGCAAGGGGTCAGGCCGAACCAAGGGGCGACATGAGCAGCATCGCGCAGCAGCGTTCAGAGATGAAACAGTCGTCGATCTCCCATGCGACGAACGCGTCGCATGCCGCGCGCGCGCCAAACCCACGGAAGGTGATACGCGTCTTGCTGCGTGCAATGCTCGGATTGCTGCTCGGCATCGCCGTCATCCATTCTGGCGCCGCAGTGGCGCAGATGCCGATTTCTTTGCCGCAACCGGACGTTCCGCTCTATCTCAACGGTTTTGTCTATGCGTTTGCGAAGCAGCCTGATGGCGGCCTCGTATTCGGCGGCTCTTTCAGTTCGGTCAACGGCGTCACGCGCAGCAATATCGCGCGTTTGCTTCCAGACGGCACGCTCGACACCAATTGGGACCCTTCTGCGAATGACACTGTCCTCGCGCTAACCGTGGGTGCCGACGGCACCGTCTACGCAGGTGGGCAGTTCAGCAACATCGGTGGCCAGACGCGCAGCTCCATCGCAAAACTCTCCAGCAGCGGCGCAGGTGCGGCCGACGCAACCTGGAATCCCGCAGCCAGTGGCAACGTCACCGCACTGGCAGTGGATGCGAGCGGCTCTGTTTATGCAGGTGGCGAGTTCAGCAACATCGGTGGTCTTGGACGCAGCTTCATCGCGAAACTTTCCGGCAATTCGGCCGGCGCTGCGGACCCGACATGGAATGCATCCGCGGATGGAGCCGTTGCGGCCTTGGCCGTGGATGCGAGCGGATTTGTCTATGCAGGAGGCGCGTTTACCCACATCGGCGGACAGGCGCGCAGTTTCATCGCGAAACTTTCCGGCAGCGGCGCTGGCGCCGCGGATACAACGTGGAATCCGTCATCCAATGCGAGCGTTCAGGCGCTCGCCGTGGATGCGAGCGGCCACGTCTACGCAGGCGGCACGTTTTCATCGATTGGCGGTCAGACGCGCGCCAATCTCGCCAGGCTTTCCAGCAGCGGTGCAGGCGCAGCCGACGTCAGCTGGAATCCTGGCCCCGATGGGGCAGTTTCGACACTGATGCTGGACACCGGCGGCGCGATCTACGCCGGAGGTGCTTTCATTAATCTCGGCGGCCAACGCAGACTGTTTGTCGCCAAGCTGACGAATGCCGGTGCCGTGGATCTTGCATGGGATGCATTGGTGAACGGCGTTGTCCATGCGTTGGCTCCGGCTGCAAGCGGCGGCCTGTATGTCGGCGGCGAATTCACCCGCGCGGCGAAAAACGTACGCCTTGGTCTTGCCACGCTTGCTTCCGGCAGCAGCGCAACGGCGGTGGTCACGGACGCCGAAAAGCCTGGCGAGGCCTTTGCGCTTATTGAGCAACCCGGTGGCGGCACCATCGTCGGCGGAAATTTCGAGAAAGGCGGCCAGGTCGTGCGCAGCAATATCCTGCGCCTGGATCCCGACGGCTCGCTCGATGCGAACTGGAATCCCTCGGCGAAAGGCTACGTTCTGGCGATGGCCAGTGGCGCCAACAACGAGGTTTACGTGGGTGGCTACTTCAGCGCGATCGGAACGACGCCGCGCAACGGTCTGGCGAAGCTCTCCGGTAGCGGCGACGGAGCCCTGGATCCGGATTGGGCGCCATCGGCAAACGAGATCGTGCGGACACTCGTGGTGGATGCCGACGGCTCCGTATTTGCGGGTGGGCGCTTCACCAGCATCGATGGTCAAGCGCGCGGCTACATCGCCAAACTTTCCGGTAGCGGCAGCGGCGCGGTGGATGCGCAATGGAACCCATCGACCGATGGCGTCGTCGAGGCGTTGGCGTTGGCCAGCGACGGCGCGGTCTACGCCGGCGGCGAGTTCACCCAAGTCAGCGGGCAGGCACGCAACAATATCGCCAAGCTCGCCGGCACTGGCGCAGGTTTGGTGGATCCGCTCTGGAACCCTTCCGCAGACGATTTCATTTCCGCCTTGGCCATCGGCAGCGATGACGCGGTGTATGCGGGAGGCGCTTTCGCCACCATCGGCGGTCAGATGCGCCATCATCTTGCGAAGCTGGCGGGCAGTGGCGCGGGCGTCGTGGATCCGGTTTGGGATCCCTCACCGAACGGCATCATCCAGGCATTGGCGCTCAGCGAGATCGGTGTGCTCTACACGGGCGGATCCTTTTCGTCGGTAGGCGGCCAGACGCGTTCGAATATCGCCAAGCTGTCCAGCACCGGCTCCGGCGTGGCGGACCCGAACTGGAATCCCGCAGCCGACGACAGCGTTCTCGCATTGCGCATCTATGGCAACGGCGCCGTCTATGTCGGCGGACAATTCGGGACTGTCGGCGGTCTCTCGCGCTCAGGGTTGGCCGCGCTACCGCCAACATCCGCGCCGGTCGCCGTCACAACGACGAGTATCACGAGTGTCACGCCTTCGACCAGCATTGTCGGGCAGACCTACGCGATCGCGTTTACGGTGACTGCCGCGTCGGGCTCTCCAATCGGCTCGGTGATCGTGCGGGACGACGCAGGCGCCTTGTGTGGCCCGATCAATATTGTCAGCGGCTCAGGAACATGCTCGCTCGCCTCGACGCGTGCAGGGTCGCGCACACTGACCGCAGGTTACGCGCCGGACGACGCGGGTGCGTTCTACACCAGTAGCGGGTCAGCCACGCACACCGTGGATCGTGCCAACACGACCCTGGCCATCACGTCGCATGTGCCTGATCCTTCGACACCGGTGCAGGCAGTCACTGTGACCACGTCGCTGGTTGTATCGAATCCAGGCGCGGGAACGCCCGGTGGCATCACGGTCGGTGATGGTGTCGATGCCTGCACGATCCCGCAAGGCAGTTCAACGTGCATGGTGACGCTGACCACACGCGGCACACGTACTCTGACCGCAACCTATGCTGGCACTGCCGATTTTGCCGCGAGCAGCGCAAGCGCGACCCATCACGTCAATCAACTGCCGGTTGCAGCCAGCGACAGCTATCAGAGCAACGAAGACACCGCACTTGCCGTGGTCGTTGCTCAAGGTGTGCGTGCCAACGACAGCGACCCGGATGGCGGCACATTGACGATCACCAATGCAGGCACACTGACCGCGTCCGGAATCGGCGGCATCGTGCATCTCGCTGCAAACGGGGCGTTTGACTACACTCCACCGGCCAATGCCAACGGCACCGCCAGCTTCACTTACGCACTCAGTGACGGCGCCGAAAGTTCCACGGGAACCGTCACGATCAGCGTGGCCGCCGTCAACGATGCGCCCGCCTTCGCCTTGGCTGCGAACCCGACATGGCCGGCAGGAACAAGCGGCGCTCAGTCGACTTCCGCATTCGTGACGGTCACGAATTTCGGCCCACCCGACGAAGCCGGGCAGCATGTGCAGTCCTGGATCCTGCGGACGATCCAGGATCCGAACGCGATCTCGGCCAGTGTCGCCATCGCGCTCGACGGAACCTTGAACTACACCCTCACCGGGCACACCGGCAGCGCCAGCTTCGGCGTAAAGCTGCGCGACGACGGCGGAACAGCGAACGGCGGCAACGACACATCGGCCGAGCAGATATTCACGATTTCCGTTGCCGCCGGCACGGATCTATCGGTGACCATCAATGATGGCACTGGGTTTGTCCCTGGCGGGCATCCGACCACTTACACCATCACCGCGCACAACAGTGGACCCGACGATGTCGTCGGCGCGCAGGTCGACCTTTCACTGCCATCCAACCTGGCAAGCTCGACCTGGAGTTGCGCCGCGAGCGCTGGGTCTACGTGCGCACCGAGCGGGACGAGCGGCATCCACGACGCCGTCAACATGACGAACGGTGGCATGCTGACGTACACGTTGACGGCAACGTCGGCGGCCATGCCGGAGCATTCCATCGTGACCAGCGTGACCGTCGCCGCGCCCGCCAACGTGCCTGACACGAATACCACCAACAACACGGCTGTCGACACGGATGCAGTCGGCATATTCAGGGATGGATTCAATGGCAACACGTGAGTTAACTATTCTCGACCGAACCGTCCATCGCGCAATGCGCGTGAACACGTGGAAATTGCCGCAGTGAACGACCGTCGTGTTGCGCCAGCCATTGAAGTCGACGCCCGCAAAAAGGGATTGCTCGGCATGCCCACCGCGCAATTCCTTCGCGACTACTGGCAGAAACGCCCTCTGCTGATTCGCCATGCGTTTGCTGATTTCAGCAACCCGGTGGAACCTGATGATCTCGCCGGACTTGCCTGCGAAGATCTGACCCTCGCGCGTATCGCACTGCATGAGCCCAAGCGTGACCGCTGGACCTTGCGCAACGGCCCCTTCGCGGAAAGTGATTTCGCCACATTGCCCAGGACGCATTGGACTCTGCTGGTACAGGACGTCGACAAGTGGGACGCCGATGTAGCCGCCCTCCTAGCACACTTCGATTTTCTACCGAGTTGGCGTGTCGACGACGTGATGGTCAGCTACGCCGAAGACGGCGGCTCGGTTGGTGCGCATGTCGACCAGTACGACGTGTTCCTGCTGCAGGGATTGGGACAGCGACGCTGGCAGATCAGCACCGACCCGTCGGCGCCGAAGGCGTTCCGCGACGATGCCGAACTGAAATTGTTGCGAGAGTTCATGCCGACGCACGAGTGGATACTCGAGCCCGGCGACATGCTGTACCTGCCTCCTGGCTTGCCGCATAACGGCGTTGCGCTCGGCGCCTGCATGACGTATTCGGTCGGCATGCGCGCTCCGTCGCAAGCCGATCTGCTTGGCGATTTCGTCGATCACGTGATGGAGGCGATGCCCGAGGAATCGCGCTTCGTGGACGCGGACCTCGAACCCGCACGCAGCATCGGCGAGATCGATGATGCCGCGATCGCGCGCGTCATGCAGGCGATGCCGTGGGTGCGTTTCGGCAAGAGCGACGCGCGTGCACTCGATGACTCCATCCTGCGGACCTGGTTCGGACGTTTCATCACGCGTTATCGCAGCGCCCATGCGGTCGCACCGAATTCGCGACCGCTGACCGATGCCGCACTCGCACGTGCATTCGAACAGGATGCGCATGTGCAACGCAATCCGTGGTCACGCTTGGCATGGATGCGCGCAACGCGTGGCGCGATGCTGTTCGTCGCCGGCGAGCACCATGCGTGCTCGCTCAAGTTCGCACAACTCGTTTGCGCGCACACGCAGTTTCCGATCGCCCAAGCGGCCGCTTCCGTAAGTGACCGCGCCGTCCTGCGCGGTCTCGTCGACGCCGGCCATCTCGCCTTCTTGCCAGCTCGCCGTACCCGGAGAGCACGATGATTCGCGATGATTTCGGCGTCGAAGCCGCGTCGTGGGAACGCGACCTCGCCGACCTGCGAGCGGTGCGCGAGCCGGTATTCCTGGTCGAACAAAACATTCCGCCCGAGATGGAGTGGGACGAGCTCGACGCGAAATCGCGCCACGTGCTCGCGCGTGATCGCGAAGGAAACCCGATCGGTACCGGACGCCTGACGCCGGACCACGCCATCGGCCGTATGGCTGTGCTTTCCGAATGGCGCGGAAAAGGCGTCGGCGAGGCGGTCATGCGTGTGCTGCTCGAACAGGCCCGCATGCTGGGTTACCCAAGCGTCGAACTGCATGCGCAGCGGCATGCGATCCCGTTCTACGCCAAGATCGGATTCGAGCCGTTTGGAGATGAATTCGTCGAATGCGAAATCCCGCACCGGATGATGCGCCTCGCGCTAGAGCCGCTGGTCGGGCGGGTGCCTGGCCCACTGCCGCCGAAACCCGGTGCACGCATCCTCGTCGCCGAAGACCGATCGCAGGCGCTGATGGCGATCACCGACCTGCTCAACGACGCCAAGTATGAAATCGCGATCTACACGCGCGACCTCGACCCGGCGCTGTTCGACGTGCCCGCGACGCTGGACGCGATCAAACGCATCGCGTTAGCCGGCCGCCACGCGCAGGTGCGCATCATTGTGCAGGAGCCGCGCCGGCCACTCGCCGATGGCCATCGACTGATTGCCTTGGCGCAACGCTTGCCCAGCGTCATTGCACTGCGTACGCCAGTCGATGAACACGATCTCAATTACCCGTCGGCATTCCTCGTCACCGACCATCGCGGCTATTTCTTCCGCACGCTGGGCAGCCGCCTCGACGGCGAAGGGTCGACCTATGCGCCGGGCCGGCACGCACAGCTGACCCAATTGTTCGACCAGGCCTGGGAACGCTCGACGCCGAGTGAGGAGTTGCGACAGCTTTCATTCTGAGCCGACGCCTCGCGCCGGCCTCTCTAGTGTGCGACTGCAACAAAACGATCGCGAGCGGCTATACTTCCAATATTGTGCCGGCCCTGCACGCGCAGATGGTCGCAGCACAGGCCCGAGGCGCGCAATCGCGCGCTTTTTCGTCTGCATGGTGGCAGCGTGAGCGCAAATCCTACCCAGCCCAGCCTTCTCCAGCAATTTGAGGCGAGTTCGCCGATTTCCGGCGGCAATGCCGCGTTTATTGAAGACCTCTACGAGCATTACCTCGCCGATCCCGGCGCGGTGACGCCGCAATGGCGCAGCTATTTTGATGCGTTGAAAGGTCGCGAAGCCGGCGACATGCCGCATTCGGCGGCCGTTGCGCGCATCGAAGCGGCGCAAAAGCGCATGGGGCGCGGCCAGCCGGCCGTCGTCGCTGGGGCGGCCAGCGAAGCGCCATCGCAGAAGCAGGCAGGTGTGCTCAAGCTGGTCACTGCCTACCGTTCGCGCGGTCATCTGGCGGCCAAGCTCGATCCTCTCGACATGGATCATGCGTTTCCTGCCGCGGACCTTGAAGCCATCGGGCTGCTGCCACGGCCGTCCGCGCCGGATCTCGATCCGGCCTTCCACGGACTGACCAACGCCGACCTCGACACCGAATTCAGCACCGGCTCGCTGGCGGGTCCGCAACGTTTGAAACTGCGCGACCTCGTCGCTCGCCTCAAGGCGACTTATGCCGGCAGTATCGGCACCGAGTTCATGCACATTTCCGACGTCGAGCAGCGTCAGTGGATGCATGAGCAACTCGAACGCGCGGCAGGCAACTACGCGCTCAGCACGGATGACAAGAAGCGCGTGCTGGAAAAACTCGTGCAGGCCGACGGCCTCGAACGCTACCTGCACACCAAGTATGTCGGTCAGAAGCGCTTTTCGCTGGAAGGCGGCGATAGCCTGATCCCACTGCTCGACGAACTGATTCGCCGCGGCGGCGTCGACGGCATGAACGACATGGTGATGGGCATGGCCCATCGCGGCCGCCTCAACGTGCTGGTCAATATCCTCGGCAAGTCACCGCAAAAATTGTTCGCCGAGTTCGACGGCAAATTCGATCATCCAGATGATCCCGCGCATTCGGGCGACGTGAAATACCACATGGGTTTCAGCGCCGACGTGAAGACGCCGGGCCGCACCGTGCACCTCGCGCTCGCGTTCAACCCGTCGCATCTTGAAATCGTCAATCCTGTCGTTGCAGGTTCCGTGCGGGCGCGCCAGACGCACCGCCGCGACGAACAGCGCGAGCACGTCGTGCCCGTGCTGATCCATGGCGACGCCGCGTTCGCGGGCCAGGGCGTCAACATGGAACTGCTCAACATGTCGCAGGCGCGCGGTTTCTGCGTCGGCGGCTCGATCCATGTCGTGATCAACAACCAGGTCGGCTTCACGACATCCAATCCGCACGACGCTCGCTCAACGTTGTATTGCACCGATGTCGCCAAGATGGTCAATGCGCCGGTGCTGCACGTGAACGGCGACGATCCAGAAGCAGTGCTGTTCGTCGCGCGACTGGCATTCGATTATCGTCAGAAGTTCAAGCGTGATGTCGTTATCGACCTCGTCTGCTACCGTCGCCACGGCCACAATGAGGCCGATGAACCGTCCGCCACGCAACCGCTGATGTATCAGATCATCCGTGCGCGTCCGCCGGCACGCGAGTTGTACGCGCAGCAACTGGTGGCAGAGGGCGTGATCGCCGACACCGATGCCAAGACATTGATCGACGCCTATCGCGCCAAGCTCGAAGCCGGCACACCGATTGCCGAGCTTGATCCGGAATTCAAGGACGAGTTCGCGATCGATTGGCGCAGCCACATGGGCGCGAAGCTTTCACAAGCGGTGAAGACGGGCGTCGCCAAGAACAAACTCGCGGCACTCAACGGGAAGATTCTCAGCATTCCGCAAGGCGTGGTACTGCAAGCGCGCGTCGCCAAGATCTACGAAGATCGCGCGAAAATGGCCAGCGGCGAACTGTCGATGGATTGGGGCTTCGCCGAAAATCTCGCCTATGCCTCGCTGATCGCAGATGGCTACGACTTGCGTCTGGTCGGTCAGGACTGCGGCCGCGGCACTTTCTTCCATCGCCACGCGGTGTTGCACGACCAGAACAGCGGCGGTGACTACATCCCGCTCGACAATGTGCGCGATGGCGCGAACGTAGCCATCATCGACTCGCTGCTCAGCGAAGAAGCGGTGATGGCGTTCGAGTACGGTTACTCGACCGCTCAGCCGCAGACGCTGGTGCTGTGGGAAGGCCAGTTCGGCGATTTTGCCAATGGTGCGCAGGTCGTGATCGACCAGTTCATTTCGTCCGGAGAAGCGAAGTGGAATCGCCTGTCGGCGCTCGTGCTGTTGTTGCCGCACGGTTACGAAGGCCAAGGGCCGGAACACTCTTCCGCACGCCTCGAACGCTATCTGCAGCTGTGTGCGCTCGACAACATGCAAGTTTGCGTGCCGACTACGCCGGCGCAGATGTTCCACATGCTGCGCCGTCAGATGTTGCGCGATTGCCGCAAGCCCCTGATCGTGATGACGCCGAAGTCGCTGTTGCGCCACAAGCTGGCCGTATCGACGCTGGACGAGTTGAGTCAGGGTGGTTTTCAACTCGCGATTCCGGACACGACCGCAAAAAAGGGCGCCAAGATCCGTCGCGTCGTGCTGTGCTCGGGCAAGGTCTATTACGATCTGGTCGAAGACGTGCGCAAGCGCGGCATCGATGACGTCGCACTTATCCGCGTCGAACAGCTATATCCGTTTCCGCGCGCCGAGATCAGCGCCGAGCTGGCGAAGTATCCCGCCGCAAAAGACGTCGTCTGGTGCCAGGAAGAGCCGATGAATCAGGGCGCCTGGTATCAGATCCAGCATCATCTGCAGTCGGTCATCGCATCGACGAAGAAAATGCTGGCCTATGCCGGTCGCGCGCGCTCCCCGGCGCCGGCCTGCGGTCATTTCAGCACCCATGTGGCCGAACAGGCTGCGCTGGTCGAGCAGGCGCTGGTCCTGCCTGCCGGTTCCGATAACGTCATTGAATAGTGCGGCCTGGATGGCCGCTGTTTGATCTTCGCGCACATGGACGAGCGCAAAAACAGTTTGAATAGTGCGGGCAGGATGGCCGCTTTTTGATCTTCGCGCTCATGGATGAGCGCAAAACCAAGGACACCACCATGTCGATTGAAATCAAAGTTCCTGTCCTGCCCGAATCCGTTTCCGACGCGACCATCGCGACCTGGCACAAGAAGCCGGGCGACGCGGTCAAGCGCGACGAAAACCTCGTCGATCTCGAAACCGACAAGGTCGTGCTCGAAGTGCCGGCACCGGCCGATGGCGTGCTCAAGGAAATCAAGTTCGACACGGGCGCGACGGTGACGAGTCAGCAAGTCCTAGCGATCCTCGAAGAGGGCGCGACCGCGGCAGTGTCGGCGAAGAAGGATGTTGGAGTGGCTTCAGCCGCGAAGTCTTCGACGCCCGCCCCTGCACAAACGATCGCAGCTGAAGTTGCTTCCACCAAAGGCAGCGCGGCAGCCGACCTCTCGCCGGCCGGCCAGCGCGTGGCGAGCGAAAACAAGATCGATCCGAATGATGTCGCCGCTACCGGCCGCGATGGCCGCGTGACCAAGGAAGATCTCGTCAACTTCATGCGCGACGGCAAGCCGGCGCCTGCAGCCGCCGCAGCGCCGCCCGCGAAGCCGACACCGGGCGCGGCCGCTCCTGCGCGTCCTGAAGAGCGCGTGCCGATGACGCGCATGCGCACGAAGATCGCTGAACGCCTGATGCTTTCGAAGAACTCGATCGCGATGCTGACCTCGTTCAATGAGATCAACCTGACCCAGGTCGCGGC
>JBDSFA010000240.1:0-14636 GCA_039919785.1 Dokdonella sp.
TCCACGGCGCAGCCGGCGGCGAAGTCACCGGTTCCAGTCATCTGCTCGAAGCGGCGGGCAAGCGCATCCTGCTCGACTGCGGCATGATCCAGGGCAGCCGCGAGGCCGAAGCGCGCAATCTCGAGCCCTTCACCTTCGAACCCGCGACGATCGACGCGCTGGTGGTGAGTCATGCGCACATAGACCATATCGGCCGCGTCCCCTTGCTGGTCAAACGCGGTTTCAAGGGGCCGATCTACGCGCAGGCGGCTACCTGCGACCTGATGCCGATCATGCTGCTGGATGCCGCCTCACTGGCCGAACATGCAGCCGCCTTCGCGAATCGAGATCGGGCGCAAGACGTGCCTGAGGTGCAGCCGCTTTACACGCGCGACGATGTCGCCGCGGCACAGAAACTGCTACGTCCCCTGCCCTACGACGTCGCCACCGAAATCCTTCCCGGCGTAACACTGCGCCTGCACGATGCCGGCCACATCCTCGGCTCCAGCATTCTCGAATTGCGTGCGAGCGATCCGACGCCGAAGACCCTGGTTTTCTCCGGCGACATCGGCGTGAAGGGGACACCGATCCTGCGCGATCCGACCCCCGCGCCAAGCGCGGACCTGATCCTGATGGAATCGACCTACGGCGATCGCAACCACAAGGATCGCGCGGCCACCGTCGCCGAGCTTGGCGCGATCTTCGAACAGGCGCGCACCGAGGGCGGCAACGTCGTGATTCCCGCCTTCGCAGTCGGCCGCTGCCAGGAACTGCTGTACTGGTTTGCGGGCGAGTACGAAGGCTGGAACATGGCATCGTGGAAGATCTTCCTCGACAGCCCGATGGCGGCGAAGGTCATGGGGGTATACGACCGCCACGAAGAACTGTTTGACGCCGACGCCGTCAAGGTGTGGGCGGGACGAATCAAGCCGTTCGCATTGCCGAATCTTCACGTCAGCGAAAGCGTCGACGACAGCAAGGCGATCAATACCATTCGCGGCGGCGCGATCATCATCGCAGGCTCCGGCATGGCGAATGGTGGACGTGTGCGTCACCATCTCGCCAACAACCTGGCGAATCCTCTTTCGCACGTGATCTTCGTCGGCTACCAGGCGAACGGCACGCTCGGTCGCATGCTCGTCAACGGCCTCAAGCACGTGAAGCTGTTCGGTCAGGACATCCCGGTGCGCGCGCAGATCCACACAGTCGGCGGCCTTTCGGCGCACGCGGACCAGCAAGGCCTGCTCGACTGGTATGGCGCCTCCGGCAATCATCCGCCGGTCGCGCTCGTGCACGGCGAGAACCCTGCGCGCAACGCTCTTGCCGAACTGCTGCATACCCGCTTCGGCACCGAGGTGACCTTGTCCCAACCCGGCATGACACGCGAAGTCTGAGCGCGCCTGCGTTCGATGGAATTTCGCGGCGGCCGATGCATGCGCACGGATCCGCTCGTTGACAGACAGCCAAAAAAAAAGCCCGCCAGCCGGCGGGCTTTCACTCGATTCAAGAGCGAAACACGGTTACTGCGGCGTATGCGCCTGACACTTCATCAGGTCCTTGTCGGTCAGTGTCCATACCTTGCTGGTAGAGCACAGCGAGATGTTCTTCACGATGCACTCGTCGGCGTCCTCGTCGATCAGCTTGACGTCGTAGTTGCCGCAGCTGATTTCGCTCAGCGTGAACGTATCGCCCGTCTTGATCGTATGGCGACCGAGCTGATCGGCACCCCATTTGCTGCTGTCGACCGAGGAAAAGAAGAGCTGCTGGATTGACCATTTCGAATCGTTGCGAAGTTCGATCTTGGCATCGACCGGCGTGACCTGCATATCCGATTTCATTTCCTTCTGGGCTGCGGCAAAGCCGGGCGCCAGAGCCAACAAGGCGACGACGAGACCGTTGCTCAGCGAGGTGCGTTTGATGTTCATTGGGTACTTCCTGCGATGCGTCGTTCGTTTACGACCGCTGCAGTAGGCGCGCCGGCAGAAAACGCGCGCTGAATGCAGAACGCACCGTTGAAAAACAACCGTGTCCATTCAGCTGATCGTATGCTCGAGGCAGCGGTTCAAGCACGCACGGCGGCCGTGGACCGCGCTGCGGATCGCACCACGCGTTCGTTTTGCCTGAACAAAAACGGCGGAGGCGCGATGCCTTGCGCCAACTCCGCAGTTGGCAAAACACTGCGTTTGAGGGTTTTGCCGCGAGACTGCGTATTCGATCAAGCGCACACTCCGATGCGCACGCACAACCGGAGACCGGACATGTCGCACGCAAGAACGGGATGGGCACGCGCCGCAATCGCGCTGACTTTGTTGGCCGCGTCCCTCCTCGGCCACGCGACGAGTTATTGCGTCAGCAATGCGACCGAGCTGCAGGCTGCGCTCGACAGCGCGTCAGTGTCGAATGACGATGATGAAGTCCGCTTGCGCCAGGGCGTCTACAGCGCCGCGTCGACCTTCACATACAGCAGCGCCAATCCCGGCTGGGCCTTCCTGACGGGCGGTTGGATCGAAGCCAACGGCAATCCGTGCGGCATGCAAGTGATGACTGCCAACGGCACCGTGCTGGACGGCGGTGGTACGCATCCGGTGCTGCACATGTACTTTGCGCCGCCTGGCGCGACCAATCGTGGACCACGTTATGGCGTCTGGAATCTCAGCATCGTCAACGGCTACGGCGATTCGGCGCAGTTCCAGCGCGGTGGCGGCCTGCAGATAAGCTCGGGCGCCGATATCCAGGTGGAAATCTGGCTCGACAACCTGATCGTTGCCGGCAATGCCGGATATTTCGCCGGCGGCGCGGACCTGTATGTGCGGCGCGGCCTCATCCGCGTCGTCAACAGCCTGTTTGCGAACAATGCGGCACCGACCACCGCCCTCGCCCACTTCGCCGCGGTCGCACTGACCGGTGACGGCCCGAACGGCGTGCTCGTCGCAAACAGCACCTTCGTCTACGGAACGTGCGCGGGCCTCGGCGGTCGTGGCTGCGGCATCGGCGTGAACCTTGGTGCGGGCATGCGCCTCGATGTCGTCAACAGCGTCTTCTCCAACAACGATGTTTCGGACATCAACATCGAAGGCGCGGCTGCCGCGGGATTCGGCAATGGCACTGCGTTCGCCGACTACAGCCTGGTCGGAACGACCAGCGGCACGCTGCCGTTGACGGCGACCCACGTGCTCGCAGGTGACCCGCATTTCGAGAGCCCCGGCGGCAACGACTTCCGGCTGCGCGATGATTCGCCCTTCATCAATCAAGGCCTCGGAACGATACCGATCTATGGCTATCTCGCCAGCGACCTCGATGGCGCGCCACGCGTTGCGTTTGGCGCGCTCGATCCTGGCGCTTTCGAGAACCAGACCTGGAATTTCATCTTCGCCAATGGCTTTGACTGAAGAAATTCCATTCGGCGAGCGCAAGCGGCAATCGCATTTGCGATCCTGTTCCCTGCATGCGGCGGGCAAGCCATGTGCTTGCCCGAGCGATCAAAGGCCGACGCGTCGGCGCACGCTGTCGAAATCCTTGACCGGTCGCACTTCGATGCAACCGGTCTGCGCCCAGGGAAACTCGGACGCAATGCGCACCGCTTCGTCCATGTCGGCCGCTTCAATCAGGTTGAAGCCACCAAGGATTTCCTTGGTCTCGGCGAACGGGCCATCAACGATTGTCTGGCGCCCATTGCGCACGCGTATGGACTTTGCGGTGGCAGCCGGTTCCAGCTGCTGCGATTGGAGCAGCGAGCCTTCGGCCGTGAGTTCGTCAGCGTGCTTGATGCAGCTACGCATCATCGTGTCGAACTCGCCGACCGGCATGGCCTCGATCACCGCTTCTTCGTTGTAGATCATGACGAGGAACTTCATGCCGTCTTCTCCCCATCCTGGGCCGGTGGACCTTCTGCAGGCACGGCTTGCAGGTACGGGACGACCTCGCCCTTCAACTTGATCGTCATCGGGTTGCCGTGGCGATCGCGCGCACGCCCGGCAGCGACGCGGATCCAGCCTTCGCTGATGCAATATTCTTCGACGTCGATGCGATCCTTGCCATTGAAGCGGATGCCGATGCCGCGCGCGAGCAGGTCGGCGTCATGGAACGAGCTTTTCGGGTTGACGCACAAGCGGTCGGGGAACGTAGGGTTCACTGGATCATTCATTGCACTATGCCGTCTGCGGCCACGAGGGCCGACAGGATAAGCGCCCGGCGCCTTGTTGAGTAGAGCGGGCGGCCCCACATCGCGCTCGGGCGTGTCCGCAGTCGGATACGATGCGCTGTCGTCGTCGACCCAACAAGGACCGCGTGTGCCGCCAATCATCTGTGTACGCAACCTCGACAAGACCTACGCCTCGGGCTACCAGGCGCTGAAGAACATCGACCTGGACATCCGTCGCGGCGAAATCTTCGCCCTGCTAGGTCCCAATGGCGCCGGCAAGACCACCCTGATCAGCATCATCTGCGGCATTGTCAACGCCAGCGCCGGCAGCGTCGTCGCCGATGGCCACGACATCGTGCGCGATTACCGCGCCGCGCGCGCGAAAATCGGCCTCGTGCCGCAGGAATTGTCGACCGATGCGTTCGAGAACGTGTGGGCGACACTGAACTTCAGCCGTGGCCTGTTCGGCAAGCCGCCCAACCCGGCGCATCTGGAGAAGGTGTTGCGCGATCTCTCGCTGTGGGACAAGAAGGACAGCAAGATCATGACGCTGTCTGGCGGCATGAAACGCCGTGTCCTGATCGCAAAGGCGCTCGCGCACGAACCGTCGATCCTGTTCCTCGACGAGCCGACCGCGGGCGTCGACGTCGAATTGCGCCACGACATGTGGCGCATGGTGCGCAGCCTGCGCGAGAGCGGCGTCACCATCATCCTGACCACGCATTACATCGAGGAAGCTGAGGAGATGGCCGACCGCATCGGCGTGATCAACAAGGGTGAACTGGTCGTGGTCGAGGAAAAAGCCGTGCTGATGCGCAAGCTTGGCAAGAAGCAACTCACGCTGACCTTGCAGAATCCGCTGCAGGGGATACCCGATGCACTGGCCGGCCTGCCGCTGGAACTGACCTCCGACGGCAGCGCCCTTGTCTACACGTTCGATACCCAAGGCGACGAAACCGGCATCACCGCGTTGCTGCGACGCCTCACCGAGCAGGGCATTGACTTCAAGGACCTGCATTCGAGCGAAAGTTCACTGGAAGACATCTTCGTCAGCCTGGTGCATTCCAATGCGAAGGAGATCGCCGCATGAACCTGCACGCGATCCGGGCGATCTACCGTTTCGAGATGGCGCGCGCCTTCCGCACGATCACCCAGTCGATCGCCTCGCCGGTACTGTCGACCTCGCTTTATTTCGTCGTGTTCGGTGCCGCGATCGGCTCGCGCATGGGTGACGTCGGTGGCGTCACCTACGCAGCCTTCATCATCCCCGGCCTGATCATGCTGACCCTGCTCAACGAAAGTATTTCGAATGCATCGTTCGGCATCTACATGCCCAAATGGGCCGGCACGATCTTCGAGTTGCTGTCGGCACCCGTGTCCTTCGTCGAAGTGGTGCTCGGCTACGTCGGCGCTGCGGCGACGAAGTCGGTGGTGCTCGGCATCCTGATCCTCGTCACGGCACGTTTCTTTGTGCCGTATCACATCGCGCATCCGTTCTGGATGGCGTTCTTTCTCGTATTGACCTCAGTCACCTTCAGCCTGTTCGGCTTCATCATCGGTTTGTGGGCGGACGATTTCCAGAAGCTGCAGGTGATCCCGTTGATGGTGGTGACGCCGCTGACTTTCCTCGGCGGCGCGTTCTACTCTATCAACATGCTGCCGCCGCTGTGGCAGAAGATCACCTTGTTCAATCCGGTGGTCTATCTGATCAGTGGATTCCGCTGGAGCTTCTACGATGTCTCCGACGTCAACGTGGTGGTCAGTGCAGGAATGACGCTCGGCTTCCTGGCAGCGTGCCTCTTCGTCGTGTGGTGGATCTTCCGCACCGGCTACAAGCTCAAGAGCTAGGGCTTTGCAGCGGCATAGTGTGGGAGCAACTGTCTGTGGGAGCTTCAGCCGCGGTGCTTTGGTGTGGAATGAAATCGAGCGACACCATCCCCACCCAACCCTCCCCTTGAAGGGGAGGGCTAAAGCATTTGTGGGAGCGGCTTCAGCCACGATGCTTCCTTGCATGCGAATACTTTCCCGCGCGCCATCGAGCGCGTTGCTTTGCACTCCTCCCCTTCAAGGGGAGGATTTAGCTGGGGATGGTGTCGACGTCAGCCGCAGCTCAGGTTCAATGCAAGTGCACCGCGGAACCCATTCCCACCCATCCCCTCACCGAAAGGGGAGCGCTAAAGCATCGCGGCTGAAGCCACTACTGCGGCAGCAGTGAATCTTCACCAGATCCTTACGCGCGACTCCTTGTCCAGATAGAGCGCTTCGCCCGGCTTCGGCGTGTATGCGTCATACCACGCGTCGATATTGCGCACGGTCTGTGCGCGCAAACGTCCCGGCGAATGGCCGTCCGTAACGATCTGCTGGCGCAAAGCCGCGTCGCGCGCCTTGCCGCGCCACGACTGTGCGAATGCGAGGAAGAAGCGCTGATCGCCGCGCAGTCCGTCGATCACGGGTGCCGTCTTGCCTTTGAGTGACTTGTGATAGGCGGCGTACGCAATGGTCAGGCCGGAGACATCGGCGATGTTCTCGCCGAGCACCTGCTGGCCGTTCAGATGCACGCCCGGCAGCGGCTCGTACGCGTTGTACTGCTCGACGAGGCGCTGGCCGGCCGCCTTGAAATGCGCCTGGTCTTCGGGCGTCCACCAATTGGCAAGACGCCCTTCTGCATCGAATTCCGCACCATTGTTGTCGAAGCTGTGGCTGATCTCGTGGCCGATCACCGCACCGATCGAACCGTAGTTCGCCGCGTCGTCCGCGCGCGGATCGAAGAACGGAGCTTCGAGGATCGCCGCCGGAAAATTCAGCGCATTCTGCAGCGGCAGGTTTACCGCATTGACCGTCTGCGGTGTCATCCACCACTCGCCGCGGTCGACGGGTTGCGAGAGTTTCGCGCGTTGATGCCGATACTCGCAGGCCTGCGCTCGCAGATGATTGCCCAGCGCATCGTCGGCACGGATTTCCGTCGACGCATAGTCGCGCCAGGTTTCCGGATAGCCGACACCCACGCGCACCGTCGCAATCTTCGCCTTCGCCTTGTCTTTCGTCGCGGCGGTCATCCAGTCGAGCGTGTCCACCCGCTCACTGAATGCGGCAAGGATATTGGCGACCATCTGCTGCACCTGCGCTTTCGACGCCGCCGGGAAATAGCGTTTTACGTAGAGCTGCCCAACTGCATCGCCCAGATCGGCATTGGTCGCCGAAATCGCGCGCTTCCAGCGATCGCGCTGCTGTGGCGTACCCTGCAGGGTGTGGCCGAAGAAATCGAAACCCGCGTCATCGTAGGCCTTGGGCAGCAAGTCCGTGTTTTCGTTGATCGCATGGAAGGTGAGGTAGTCCTTCCAGGTCTGCAGCGGTTCGCTCGCGACCAGCCCGGACAGGCCGTGGATCGCGTCGGCCTGCCACGCGACAATCTGCTTCTGGCCGTCGAGTCCGGCCGCCTTGAAGTAGGCAGGCCAATCAAGACCAGGTGCCTTCGTTGCGAACGCATCGATCGCCCATGGATTATTTGCCTTGTGCACGTCTTCGCTATCGATGACGCTGGCCTGCGCATTCGCGATTTTCGTTTCCAGCTCGACGATGAGTTTCGCCTTGGCGCCGGCATCGGCGATATCGGCCAGCTTTAGCAACGCCGCCACATGGATCTGGTATTTCGCGCGGATCGCGACCATGTCCTTGTCGCTGGAGAGGTAGTAATCGCGATTCGGCATGCCAAGGCCGCCTTGCAACAGGTAGGCGACGTTGTGCGTCGGGTCCTCCAATCCCTGCGCAACGAACAATCCGAACAGGTGCTCGGTGGCGAGATGGGTCGCATTGATCGGATCGACATCCGCACGCAAGCCGGCACCGAGCGCGCGCGCGAGGTCAGTCTTCGACGCGATCGCCTCGATCGTCGCGAGGGTCGGCTTCAACGGCGCAAGTCCGGCCTTCTCGATCCCGGCATCATCCATGTACGCGGTGTAGTAGTCGGCAATCCTGCGCGCATTCGAACCCTCTTCCGGCTTGCCCGCGCCCGCATCGCGGATCAGTTGCGCATTGCGTTGCTCGGCTTTCTGGAAGACCTGGAAAAACACACTCGTACTCGAACGATCGGCCGGGATCTCGGTGACCTTGCGCCACCCCCCGTTGGCGTAACCATCAAAATCATCGCCGGGCTTCACGGTACGGTCCATGCCAACTAGATCGACGCCCACGGGCCTCGCGGATATCGTCTTCGCGCCATCGGCCGCACACGCGCACGTCGCGCAAAGCGCTGCCGCGATCACCACCCATCGAAATCCTTGCATGTCTTGATTCCCGGTCTGTACAGACGCGCAGGATAGAGCCTGCAGCGGCTCTTGTGAGCATGCCCAATGACCTGCATCCAGCGCTGCCTGCCGGTACCATGCGCATCACGCCCACTCTTTCCTTCATCCCCATGTCCATCAACACGATCGCGATCAACCAGCGGCTCAATCGCTTCGATGGGCATGCGGAAGTCTGGCTGTTTGGCTACGGCTCGCTGATCTGGAAAGCGGATTTTTCCTGGCTCGAACGCCGACCTGCGCGCATTCGCGGCTGGTCGCGACGCTTCTGGCAGGGTTCACACGATCATCGCGGCACGCAGGAAGCGCCGGGGCGCGTGGCAACCCTGATTGCCGATCCCGGAGCCGTGTGTGCCGGCATGGCGTACCTGATCACGCCGGAAGTGTTCGACCATCTCGATCGACGCGAAAAGAACGGCTATCTGCGTCAGGTAGTGCCGCTTTCATTCGACGACGGCAGCACAGTGGATGGGCTGGTCTACATCGCGTCGGAAGCGAACGCGGCGTATCTGGGCCCTTCATCGGAAGCGGAGATCGCGCGCCATATCGCGGGCGCTGCCGGGCCCAGCGGCCTCAATCGCGACTACCTCGTGCACCTTGCCAACGCGCTGCGTCGATTAGGTGCGCACGATGCGCACGTGTTCGCGATCGAAGCGCATCTGAAGGCGTTGGACGACGCATCATCCGCCTGACCGAGCCGGTTGCGCCAATCAGTTTTTCGGCAGCTTCGCGGCCCACATGTTGTCGATGAGGTTCGGATAGCGTCGACCGGCCGCATCCGCGCGCTGACGCGCCGCGTCCTTTTGCTCGGGCGTGAGCGGCGATGGTTTCCTGCGTCCTTTCGGCGCCAGGCGTTTCCACGGCGGGGTTGGCGGTTGATTCACGATGTCATCGTGCCGCACGTATCGCCCGCAGCGGCCATCGCTTTGGTGGGCACCGCCGGTGCGGCCACGCGATTGCGGCCCTTTGCCTTGGCGATGTACAGGGCTCGATCCGCCATCTCGATGAGAACATCCGGCGATTGCGCGGCTTCGGGGCACATTGCGCTCACGCCGGCGCTGACGGTTGCGTGCGGAGCAACCGGCGAGGTCACATGCGCGAGCGCAAGCACCTCAACCCGCCGTCGCAGGCGCTCCGCCATGCGTCGCGCCTCCTCCAGACCGCATCGCGGCAGCAGCAAGGCGAACTCCTCTCCACCATAGCGCGCCAACAGGTCGTCCGGATCGCGCAACACGCTAGTGCAGACAGTGGCCAGCGCACGCAGACATTCATCGCCATGCAGATGTCCATGCGCGTCGTTGAGCGGCTTGAAGCAGTCGACGTCCACCAGAAGCAGGGCGAGCGAACGACCATCCCGCGCATGCCGTTGCCACTCGTCCGCAAGGCGTTCGTCGAAGCAGCGGCGGTTGGCGATACCAGTGAGGCCATCGCTCATCGACAGCTGTTGCAGCTTGCGATTGGACTGCTCCAGTTCGCGCACCACGCGCGCGTAGTGAATGGCGCCCGCGACCTGGCTCGCGATCGCATCGAAAACCGCACAGACTTCGGGCGTGAAGAAGTCTGCACGCGTGCTCTCGAGGTTGAGCACACCGTGCAGCCGCGCGCGGTGGCGAACCGGCACCAGGTATTCGGAGGCCACATCCGTGTTGCCGGGCACGTAGTCGGGATCGGCCTCGACATTGGCGATGAGTTGCGCCTCTCCGGTCCGGGCGCAGCGACCGGAAGCGCCAATCGCGACTGGCCACGGCATCCCGCTCGGCAGGTCGAGCGCGAGCAGGCCGGCCCATACCTCCTGCACGAAGTACGTTCCTTCCTCGTTGAGCAGGATGATGCTTGCGATCGTCACCGGCAGACGCCGCGCGATGCAATCAACGATGTGTTGCAGCACCGCTTCCAGCGTCTCGCCCTGCAAGGCCTCGATCGATACTTGGGCGAGGATTTCGGTGAGCATGGCGCGCCGGCTGGTCGCATCTCGCTCGACCCAGGGCGGGTCCAATACCTGCATGCCAAGCTCTTGTGCTGTGCTCTGCGTCATCTTTGCCGACTCGTGCGACGCGCCCAGTCTACGACGTGCTGCGCCCCTTGGGTTTGCGAGCGGGCTTTACGTTTGGCACAAGGCGCCGTGCGACTGCGTCGCTGCGGATTTCCCTGAACGCGTCCTCGCCGACCCGGCACGGCGGCGTTCAGCGTGACGCTGCACTTGCCGATCGAGCGCAAGGTCCCGGCTCGATCACGAACGTGCGGAGTTTCGCCGTTGTGTCGGCGGATGCATGGCCTGCTCGAAGCGGCCTTCGAACCTCGCCAACCCACGGCCCCACCGCGGCAGCGTAAGGTTGAGCAGCTGCATCAGCACGCGCCAGCCAACGAGCCAGAATGCGAGGAAAGTCGGCGCGATCAAGGGCACGCCGCGGTCAAGCGCATCGAGGTCGCCGCCCATCACGGTGAAGCGGAGCAACAGGGCGCTGCCGAGCAGGAAGATCAGCGCGACTGGATAGCCATAGCCGTAACGCGCCGTTTCGCGTGGACCGAGTTCGAGATAGGCATCGATGAAGTCGCTTCGACGCACGGCATCCAGGCCGATGAAGACCGCGGTTGCGAGCGCCGGCAACACCATCGAACGTTCTTCCAGACGCGTCGCCATCGCGAACAACCATTGCGCGATCGGAAGCGTGCCGGGCTTGGGTGCAACGCAGGCGAGGACTCCGATCGCCAAGCCGGCCCACACGACGCTGTGCCAGATGGCGTAGCCCAAAGCCGTCAACACGCGTGGACGCTCATCCGGATCGCTCGCTGCCGACGCCGTGAACAGGATGCGCGCAATCACGGCCGCGCTGTAAGCGGCTCCTTCGACTAGGTAGAGCAGGATCACATCGATTGGATCGAGGCGCCCGAACAGCCACAGCGCGAGTGGCAACAGCGCGTTCGCGACGAGGAAGCCGCCCTGGCTCCACAGCGTGGCAGCAGGCGGCGGTACGGGCAGCAGGTGGACCATGCTGCGCATCGATGACTTTTCGTCGGCGCTCGCTCTCAGGAAGGGCTGGTAGTCGCGCGGATCGGTCATGGCGCAATGGTGCGCGGAGCAGGTCGGTGCTGTCGAGCGGTCAGGTGATCAACGATATCGACCGCCTGCAAGGCATCGATCACCGCCGGCAATTCGCGCACGGCGGCGATGACCGCTTGCTCGAAAGGCAGCGAAGCCAGGCCGCGACAGGTGAAACCGTCGACACTTGCGGCCGCTGCAAGATGGGTCAATGCACAGACACAAGACAGCTCACGCTGCAATCGCGGCGCGAGCATTGCGTACCTCAAAGGCAGAAATCCAAATAATTCTCGCAGGCAAGCAATTCGGGAAAAGTCGCGGGCTGCGTGATCAACTGACTGTCTTTGCGCGATAGTCCGATTCGATGGAAATGGACGTTGAGGGAGCGGCTGTCTGTGGGAGCGGCTGCCTGTGGGAGCAACTGTCTGTGGGAGCGGCTTCAGCCGCGATGCTCTGGCGTGGACTTACACCGAGCGACACCATCCCCACCCAACGCCCCCGGCCCTCAGGCACAGCCTTCGGGCGTTCATCGGTGCGCGGACCCGTGGTCCGCAAACGCACCTCTTCACCCCCTTGAAGGGGAGGGCTGGAGCATTTGTGGGGAGCGGCTTCAGCCCTGGGGTTTTCCGCGCAGCGTGCGATTGAACAACGCGATCGTGAGGCGCCATGCCTCCGCCGCGGCATCTTTGTCGTAGCGCGGTGTGGTGTCGTTGTTGAAGCCGTGTTGCGTGCCTGCCGAGCGATACACGGTGTAGTGCGTGCCAGCCGATTTGAGCGCGGCTTCATAACCAGCCCAGCCTGCGTTGATGCGCCTGTCGTCCGCGGCAAGTACTACCAGTAACTCCGCCTTGATGTTTGCGACATCATCGCTCGGCGGTACCAGACCGTAGAACGGTGCCGCAGCCGCCAGACTCGGCAATCGCGTCGCGAGGAAATTGACGATGCCGCCGCCGTAGCAGAATCCGACCGCGCCCATGCGTCCGTTGCCGCCCTCCACATGGGCCAGCATGTCCGCTGCGGCGAGAAAATCCTCGTGCGTCTTCGCCTGGTCGAGTTTGCCGAAAAGCGTGCGCGCCGCGTCTTCATCGCCGGGGTATCCGCCGAGGGGGAAAAGCGCATCGGGTGCGAACGCGATGAAGCCGTCGAGCGCGAGCCGGCGGACGATGTCTTCGATATGCGGATTGAGCCCGCGGTTCTCGTGCGCAACCAGCACCAGCGGCAACGGACCATTCGCTTTCGCCGGACGCGCCAGGTAACCGCATGCCTTGCCATAGCCTTTGGGGGATGCGAACTCGACGCGCTTCGTCGACAAGCGTTTGTCATCCTGCCGCACCTGCTGCGCAGCGGCAAACTTCGGACTCAGCGCATCCAACAAGCCGGACGCACCTGCGGCACCCACCGCGAAGCGCGCGGCACCGGTCAGAAAACCGCGACGATCAATGAGGCCGTGGACGTACTGGTCGAACAGGCGCAGCACCTCTGGATCGAAGTCGCTGGCTGTGGAAAGAGGGGTATTGGACATGGAAATCCTCCGTGCCGTTGCAACGGCTCTGATCGATCAAATTTGGTGTCGAGCATTCATTGCGTGAAAAATGCTCACAGCACAACGGGATCAGGGTTCGACCTAGCGCAGCTGGCTGTCCTTGCTGCCGCGACGATTGTAGCCGCTTGCGCTGGACTGGCTGAGATCATGGGCTTCCTGACAAGAGACGCACAGACGCGCGCCCGGCACCGCCTTGCGCCGGGCCGGCGGAATCTTCGCTTCGCATTCCGCGCAACGCATCAGGCTCGGGCCCTTCGACATCTGGCTGCGCGCGCGCTTGATCGCGTCGTTCACGGTCGCGTCGATCTGGTCCTGCACGGCGCCGTCGCCGGCCCAACCGGTGGCCATCGCTATCTCCGAATTCGCTGATCAATCGCAGCTGCAGAGAATACGCCGATCGAAATGAATACCCAATCTACTCGATTTTCGCGCGACTAACGCGCGCTGTCGACATACGGATGCGCGGCGATCGTGTCCATTTCAGATGCCGACATCGTCGACAGCACCAGCGCCATGAAGTAACGCACGATCACCATCAGTGTCGACAGCACTCCATTGGCGTCGACCGCGATACCGAGCATGGAAAAGCCCATGATGATAGGCCGCCCAACCAAGAAGCCGACGAATACCATGAAGAACATCGACACGAACGTCGCGCCTCCCTGGGCCAGGTTGCTCCTCGCCCAGGCGCCACGCGGGTTCTCGGAATGCCACGCCTGCCACAACGAAACGGCGAGCTGGATGACAACATATGCGAGCGCCCAGCCGATCGCCGAAGGCGGCGTCTCGCGCAGCCCCTTCAAGCCGATGGCAAGCGCATTTCCGTTATCGCCTTCGCTGGCAACGCCATAGGAAATTACCAGGAAGAACAGGACAAAGATCAGCCCGCCACTCAACTTCAAGAGATCGAACAGATGCGTGAGCAAGCCGCGCTCCGGGTAGAACGGAATGGTTGCGAGCGTCAGCAGGATCAGTTCCGCTCCCAGCAGGGCCTGCAACGCAACGTAGGGCAGGTGACCCAAAAGGCAGCCGACCAGCAGCACGATGTACGACAACGCCAACTGCGCAGCTGCATGCGGCGACACCAAACGCAGGGTTTCGATGGCTTTCATCACTCCTCCCGCAAATCGCATCCTGTCATGGCACAGCGATTGCTCATGCAATGGAACGGCGTTGCGCCTTTGTACCGAACACGGCGTCGCGCGTCGAACGGGGCCATTGCCGAGGGTGAATGTACCGACGGCGCCACGCCATGTCCCGATCCATAACCCTTGTGCGTAGTGATGACCAACCAACCGGAGATCCGCATGCGCACCCTCCTGCCCTGCCTCACCCTGCTTTCCCTGTTGTGCATTGGCGCTGGCGCGAATGAACCGCAATCGCTGAGCGCGACCGTGGATGGAAATCACTTCGCCGGTGACGACGATACGATCCTGCTGGTGCCGCTGTCCTCCGGCGAATTCACCTTGAATGCGGCAACCGCGGGCGCGGCAAGCTATCCGCCACCGAAGACGCCGATCGATCGGTTGTCGATCATGTGCCGGGGTTATGCGCCGGGCAAGGCGATGAAGCTGGGCAGCAAGGAGTTTGCGACCGCGGCCTGCAATGCGACCTTCAGCAAGGCGTCAAAGG
>JBDSFA010000452.1:0-10494 GCA_039919785.1 Dokdonella sp.
CAGGATCCGTTTTCGCCGCCCGTCGCGCCGGGTACAGCGTGGCGAAGGTGCAGAACACGAACGCGGTGAGCGTGATCCAGATCACATCGTTCCAGTGCAGATCACTGGGCAGCTCGCTGATGTAGTAAACGTCGGGCGAAAGGAAGGTCACGTGGAAGGTCTGCTCGATCCAGTGCACGATCGCGGCAAGGTTCAGCGACAGCAGCACGCCGAAGAACACACCGAGCGCAATGCCGAGCGTGCCGACGAGCATTCCCTGCACCATGAAGGTGCCCATCACCGAGCTTGGACTTTGGCCGAGCGTGCGCAGGATCGCGATGTCGGCCTGCTTGTCTTGCACCAGCATGACGAGGGTGGAGACGAGGTTGAACGCGGCAACCGCAACGATGAGCGAGAGAATCAGGAACATCACCTTCTTCTCCATCGCAACCGCCTTGAAGAAGTTGCTGTGGCCCTGCATCCAGTCCGTAACGCGATAGAACTGGCCCAGATGCGCTGCCAACTCCTTGCCGACGGGATAAGCCTGAAACATGTCGTCGAGTTTCAGACGGATGCCGCTGGGGCCATCCAGGCGATACAGCGTCTGCGCATCCTTCATTGACATCAGCGCGAGACCGGAATCGTATTCCTGCATGCCCACTTCGAAGATGCCGACCACGGTGAAGCGCTTCATGCGCGGGATCGCACCGATCGGCGTCGCGCTGAATTCGGGCGCGAACACGGTGACGAACTCGCCGACATCGACGCCGAGCGTCATCGCAAGCTCCTTGCCGAGCACGATGCCGAAATGCCCCGGGACAAGGTCGTCGAGCTTGCCACTGGCCATGTGGCGATCAACGTCCGACACCGTGGGCTCCAGATCCGGCATCACGCCACGGATGATCGCGCCGCTCACGCGCGAACCCTGCAACATCGCCTGCCGCTCGACATACGGCGCCGCGCCGAGCACATGCGGATTTTCGTGCGCGAGCTTGAGCGCCTGCGGCCAGTCTTTCACGGTTTCCTCGACGCCTTCGATCGTCGCGTGCGAGACCATGCCGAGGATGCGGTCCTTCAATTCCTTGTCGAAGCCGTTCATGACCGAGATCACGGTGATCAATGCGGTCACGCCGACCGCGATGCCGAGGATCGACACCAGCGAAATGAACGAGATGAAGTGATTGCGGCGTTTGGCACGCGTGTAGCGCAGGCCGATGAAGACTTCGAGAGGGCGGAACATGCGGCGTGCAAATCCTAGTAGGCGTGGCCTGGGCAGGTTGAAGACCACGAACCGCGGCGAGAGTGCCGCAAGCGCGCCATGCGGGCAAGCGACCGCAGCCTATTGATCGCGTGCGAATTCCGCTCTAGACAGCAACAGGATGAGGCGGCGGCGCGTTTCGGCGTCGAGGTTATCGGGCGCGAGCAAGGCGTTGAACCGTTCGCGCGGACCGTGCCGAAAACGCAGCGCGATCATCGCGCCGAGACGGGCATGGGATTCGAGCAGGACCTCATGCTCCTGGTTGGCGAGATCGACCAGCATCCAGCCCGAAGCACGATAGGCGACGCGGCGAAACGAAGGGTACAGCAGCGCACGCGCAGCGCGCACGCCGAGCGCCACGACGGTCACGGAAACAACTGCGCTGCCAGACGCCGGCAACGCACTCAACCAGGGCGCCAGCATCGCGGCGGCGCAGACCAGCAACAGCGCGGCAGCGATCCCGCGCGAGGGTCGATAGTCAAACCCGATGGTGGGTACGGATTTCATCGATGATGGCGGCGAAACGCGGATCGGCCGGCACCCGATGGCCGGTCAGCCAGTCCCACAGATCGGGATCAGATTCGTTGAGCAGTGCATCGAAGTGTTCGCGCGTTGGCGTATCCGCGCCTGCATAGCGCACGTCCATCCACCAGCCAAGCATCGCATCAAGTTCGCGCGTGCCGCGACGCGCGCGCCAGCGCAGTCGCGCTTCCGCGCTCACCCGACAGCGCGCCAGGCAAGCCAGCCCCACAGCAGCCAAAGCGTTGCGGCACCGCCGACGTAAACCCCGAACCGGTGCATGACACGGTTGTAACCGCACTGGATTCCACTGTGCGCGAAACGCAGCGCGACGAACACCCATGCCAGGGTGAGCGTGACTACATCAGCCGCATGCAGCGCGAATGCGATGCCGAGCGCCGCGTAAAACAACACGGGAAGCTCGAAAAGGTTGCGGAAATTGTCCGCGGCGCGCGTATCGACCAAGCGCTGGGCAGCTTGCGTCGACGTCGCGACGCTCTGCGGATGAATGCGCAAGCGACGCATCTCGCCAATGCGCACAGAGAACATACGCGACCAGACCGCAAGCGTCAGAGTAGCCATCGCGAACGCGGGCCACACCAGCGCGTGCGGGTCGTTCGTCACGACTGGCGCTCGACCAGCAGCTTCTTTGTCTCGGCGATCGCCTTGGCGGGATTGAGTCCCTTCGGGCACGTGCGCGTGCAGTTCATGATCGTGTGGCAGCGATACAGCTTGAACGGATCTTCCAGTTCGTCCAGGCGCGCGCCGGTATCCTCGTCGCGCGAGTCGACGATCCAGCGATACGCTTGCAACAAGATAGCGGGTCCGAGATAGCGATCGCTGTTCCACCAGTAGCTCGGACACCCCGCGGAGCAACAGGCGCACAGGATGCATTCGTAGAGACCGTCGAGCTTGGCACGGTCTTCCTTCGACTGCAGGCGCTCGCGATCCGGCGGCGGCGGCGTCTCGGTGCGGATCCACGGCTTGATCGACGCATACTGCGCGTAGAAATGGGTGAGATCCGGTACCAGGTCCTTGACCACGCTCATGTGCGGCAGCGGGTAGATCTTCACGTCACCTGACGCGCACTCCTCGATCGCCCTGGTGCACGCCAGCGTGTTGGTACCGTCGATGTTCATCGCGCAGGAACCGCAGATACCTTCGCGGCAGGAGCGGCGGAACGTCAGCGTCGGATCGATCTCGTTCTTGATCTTGATCAGCGCGTCGAGAACCATCGGCCCGCAGGTCGACATGTCGACGTCGTAGGTATCGACGCGCGGATTCTGGCCGTCATCAGGGTTCCAGCGATAGACGCGGAACGTGCGCACGTTGGTCGTGCCCGATTCCGCCGGGAAATGCTTGCCGGCCTTGATCTTGGAATTCTTGGGGAGCGTGAACTCAGCCATTTGGGAAACCGGTAGTAGGGGACGGGGAATCGGGAATGGTCAAAGCGAAGAGGTCATGGATATCGGCTGTTCCGATTCCCCACTCCCCATTCTCCATTCCCGGCCTTCAATACACGCGCTTCTTCGGCGGCACCGACTCGACATCCGTGGTCAACGTATTCATGTGCACCGGCCGCGAGTCGAAGGCGCATTTGCCCTTTTCGTCGACAGTGACGATCGTGTGCTTCATCCAGTTCACGTCGTCGCGATCGGGAAAATCGACACGTGAATGCGCACCGCGACTTTCGTGGCGCTGTTCCGCGGAACCAATCGTCGCGACCGCGTTGTAGAGCAGGTTCTGCAGCTCCAGCGTCTCAATGAGATCCGAGTTCCACACCAGCGAGCGATCCGTCACGCGCACGTCGTCGAACGAGGCGAAAACCTTGTCCATTTTCGCGCAGCCTTCCTGCAAGGTCTTCTCGGTGCGGAATACGGCGGCATCGGCTTGCATCGTCCGCTGCATCGCCATGCGGATGTCCGCGGTCGGTGTGGAACCGTTCGCGTGGCGCAGACGATCGAAGTTGCCCAAGGACTTTTCGCAGATCGATGCCGGCAGTTCCTTGTGCGGCTGGCCGGGCTTGATCGTCGCGGTGCAATGCTGCGCGACGGCGCGACCGAACACGACCAGGTCGAGCAGCGAGTTGGAACCGAGACGATTGGCGCCATGCACCGATACGCACGCCGCCTCGCCGATCGCATACAGGCCAGGCACCACCGAATCGGGATTGCCGCCGGACTTGCGCACGACTTCGCCGTGGATCGTGGTCGGAATGCCGCCCATGTTGTAGTGCACCGTCGGCACCACCGGGATCGGCTGCTTGGTCACGTCGACGTTGGCGAAGATGCGCGCGCTTTCCGAAATGCCCGGAAGCTTTTCGTGCAGCACGTCGGCGCCCAGATGCATGAGGTTGAGGTTGACGTAGTCCTTGTGTTCGCCGACGCCGCGTCCTTCGTTGATCTCGGTCGCGATCGAGCGCGAAACGACGTCACGCGATGCCAGATCCTTGGCATTTGGCGCGTAGCGCTCCATGAAACGCTCGCCCTTGGAATTGGTCAAGAAGCCACCTTCGCCGCGCGAACCCTCGGTGATCAGACAGCCCGAGCCGTAGATACCGGTCGGATGGAACTGCACGAATTCCATGTCCTGCATCGGCAATCCGGCACGCATGGCGAGACCGCCACCGTCGCCGGTACAGGTATGCGCCGAGGTTGCGGTGAAGTAGGCGCGGCCATAACCACCGGTCGCAAGCACGACACCGTGCGAGCGGAACAGGTGCAGAGTGCCTTCGGACATGTCGAGCGCGAGCACGCCGCGGCAGACGCCTTCGCTGTCGAATATCAGGTCGAGCGCGAAATATTCGATGAAGAAGCGTGCGTCATGTTTCAGCGACTGCTGGTACAAGGTGTGCAGGATCGCATGACCGGTGCGATCCGCCGCGGCGCAGGTGCGCTGCGCGGTGCCCTCGCCGTAATGCGTGGTCATGCCGCCGAATGGGCGCTGGTATATTTTGCCTTCGTCCGTGCGCGAGAACGGCACGCCGTAGTGCTCCAGCTCGATGACTGCGGCAGGCGCTTCCTTGCACATGTACTCGATCGCATCCTGGTCGCCGAGCCAGTCGGAACCCTTGATCGTGTCGTAGAAATGGAAGCGCCAGTCGTCTTCGCCCATGTTGCCAAGCGCAGCCGAGATGCCCCCTTGCGCGGCAACCGTGTGCGAGCGCGTCGGAAAAACCTTCGTGATGCAGGCGGTCTGCAGGCCCGTCGCGGCAAGACCGAAGGTCGCGCGCAATCCGGCGCCACCCGCACCGACGACGACGATATCGACCTTGTGTTCCTGGATCTTGTAGCTTTCCATTCGGTCAGTGCCCCAGCGTAATGCGGATGACGGCAAGCACGCTCGCGGCGGCGCCGAGGAAACAGAGAAACTTGATCGCGATCTGGATCACCAGCGCAAGCCCGGGCGTGGTCACGTAATCCTCGACGACGACCTGCAGACCCAACTGGGCATGCCAGAACACTGCGACCACAAACGCGAGCATTAACACCGCATTGAGCGGTTGCGCGATCAACGCATGCGCTGCGGGGTAATCCAGATGCACCATCTTCAGAGCAAGCCAGATGAACCAGATACCCAGTAGCGCCAGTGCGACCGCGGTGATGCGCTGAACCATGAAGTGGTGGACGCCATACTTGGCCGTGCCCAGGCCCACCGCATTCTTGAGTGGCGTACGCAAGAGCTTGCTTTGCGACTTGCTCATGCGCCACCTCCTTGTGCGATCACGCAAGCCCAGACCACGCCTGCCAGCAACAGACTGCCGATGCTGACCAGCCACCCATTGCGCACGAACTGCGCAGGCAGGTAGCCCCAGCCGATGTCCTGTAACAGGTGACGAATGCCGTTGAGTAGATGAAAGGCCAGCGCCCAGGTCCAGCCGACCAGGAGGATCGTGCCGATCCACGAGCCGCAGAAAGCGCGCACCTCCGCGTACGCTTGCGGCCCCGTTGCGAGCGCGAGCAAGGCGATGACCAGCAGGATCGTGCCGAATGCGAGCGCGATACCGGTCAACCGGTGCACGATCGAGGTCACCATCTGGATCTGCCAGCGGTAGATCGAGGTGAAGGGTGATAGAGGTCGCGCAGTGGCTGGCATGGCTGGCTCGTGCAGACGTTCGTTGGAAATCCGCCCCGCGCACGCGCGGTTCGCATCAATGGCGATGCAGCGGCCCTTCTGTCCCCGGTGTCCGTATCGGGCGCGGATCACTTTCCGCGGTGTACACGCCCGATCCGGCCGCCCTGCCCTTGCGTCGACGGGACTTGGCGGCCGTCGACCAATGTTGCTCGGTAGAGGGTGATCGGGATTCCGACATGATGCAGTGCGGCGCAAAGGTTAAACCGAGTCGCCCGCCCAGACAACCAGAACATAACAATAGCGGCTGCCCTGGAGTGGAAAATAGCCGATGAAACAGGCTAGCGAGCCACCGGGTGCTAGAGTTTGTGACCCGTCCTCGATTTTACGTGATCATGACCGTGCCGCTCGGCTCCGCCCATCTGCTCATGCTCACCGGCGCTGACGCTGTCAGTTTCGCCCACGGTCAATTCACCAGCGACGTGAAATCGCTGACCGATCACCACTGGCAGTGGAGCGCGTGGCTGGATCCGCTGGGACGCGCCCGTGATTTCTTCCTATTGATGCGCACCGGCCCAGACCATTTGACTGCCTGGCTGCCGTTGGGAGGTGCCGTAGCGATGCGCGACGGGCTTGCGCGTTTCGTCTTCCGCTCTGCGGTGAAGCTGGAAACCCCGGCAGGTTGGACCTTGCGTAGCATTGCGCCCGCCGACCTCTCAACGCCCCTGGGCGCAAGGCAAGTCGGTTCGCATCAGGACGGCTACTGCATGGTTCTGCCCGGACCGTCGCCGCGCGTGGCGTGGATTGCGCCAAACGGGGACACGCAAGCGGCAAGCGCAGATCTCGAACGCTGGCGACTCGATGACATCGCGGCCAGCCTGCCGCTGCTTGCACCCGAGCTTTGCGGTGAATTCGTGCCGCAGGCGCTCGACCTCGAACGCCTGGATGCAATTCGCTTCGACAAGGGGTGTTACCCCGGACAGGAAATCGCCGCGCGTCTGCACTTTCGTGGCGGCAACAAACGACAATTGCAGCGCCTGCGCGTGCACGGACCGGCGCCCTCCATCGGCGCAGTCGTGCTTGGCGGCAAAGGCCAGCCAGTCGGTCGGGTTCTCTATTCAGCGACCGACTCCGCAGAGTCGAGCATGGCGCTCGCGGTGCTGACGCAAACCGCTTCGAATGAACTTCTCACCGCCGTCGACAGCCGCGCTGAAATACTTTTTTCTGCACAATAAACTATGACAATATGCATTTAATTACACAAATACATTGTTTCAATTCAGTGAATTGTTAAATCCGTGTCCATACCCCTCCTTACCGTAACCTGAACACAGATCCTCCGTTCAGGGACAGAGTGCCCTCAATCGCGTAGTCTTCGCCGCACGCCCTGCTCAGTCAGGGCGTTTGTGTGTGTGTTTACCGAATTCAAGCGATCGCGACAGATTTTGCGATCGACATCACGCCGGGATTTCGGCGCGATGATCCAGACGTCGGAACGACTGCCGGGGTGGCAGACGCAACCGACACGGGCGTTGTACAGCGCGGCGAAACGTCGCGCGCGCGCCCTGCAACTTTCCAAACACATCGATGGCAAGGCACAGGTGACGCAGTTTCGCGTTGCGGGAGTTCATGCATTCCATGCATGGCTCAATCTGTATGCACGCCATCGTGAATGCGAGAGGTGTAGTGAATGAAATTGGCGTTCTTGTTATGGCTGATATCCGCATTGCCGCAACCGGCGGCGGATCATGTCTGCCTTGCGACGACGATTTACCTGGAAGCGCGCAGCGAATCCCAGGTGGGTCAGATGGCGGTTGCTGAAGTCGCGATGCGGCGTCGTGAAAGCGGTCACTGGGGTACATCGATCTGCGATGTCGTGCGCGCTCCAGGCCAATTCGCGATGGCGACGATGAAAGAGAATTTCGTGCTCGACAGTCCGGAGTCGTGGCAGAAGGCGTGGAAGATTGCAACGCGCACCATCGACATGTGGTCACTGCCAAGCGGCAAGCGCAAATTCGTCGTTCCCAACGCAGATCATTTCGTTGTCGCCGACTCCGTCTCGCCTAGCTGGATCAAGGGACCACCGCTGGCGACGATCGGCGCGCACAATTTCTACCGCATCAATTGAACCTAAGCCGATAGCCGAAAATTACTGCGGCCCTCCGCTGGCGTCGGGCAACGCCAGCGGAGTCAATACGGTTACCGCACGCCGATGCAGGCGTTTCAGCGCAGACGCATCAAGCGATTGTCACGAATCATCACGCGATCACCGGGACGCAGGTCGTCATTATCCCATTGCGTGACCGTGGCCCAGCGACCGTTGTCCAGACGCACATGGAATTGCCACGCCTCGCGATCGCCGCGATCGTTGCCATTGCGTTCGATCGCATTGCCGGCAAAACCACCAGCGACGGCTCCCGCCACCGTTGCCGCGGTGCGTCCGTCACCACGACCCACGGTACTGCCAAGTACGCCTCCGATAATCGCGCCGAGCACCGCTCCACCACCGCCCGTGCTGTTTTCTCGCACGTAGACGCGACCGACATCATCGACCACACCGCAACGGCTGCAATCGTATTGCGCGCGTCGCTGGTAGTAGTTGTCGTCGTAGCGTGCGCGCGGTGGCGCAGCGACGCAGCCAGCCATCGAGACCAGCACGATACCCGTCATGGCAGCAGATAGAACTTTGCTTGTCATCGCCGACTCTCCGTTGTGATTTCGCAGCCTTATGCTGGCCTGCCAATGGTAAAGATGCGATGAATGGCGATAGCGACAATGGGATGGTTCGTATCGGGCGACACCGACGCGCCGCATTGGCGGCGCTACATGCGTGTTCGCGCATCGGCTAGCATCGCAAGGTCAACCGGAAAGCCTGATGCCCACCGATACCGTTACAACCGACGAATTACGCGACCTCGATGCCGACGACGCCGTCGCGCGGCTGTCGCCACTGCCCGATGCCGCCATTGCCCGCCTTTTGCACGCGCTGGGGCCCGGCCGCGCAGTCGCCGTGCTGGAGCGTTTCGGCCCCGAACGGCGACGACTGATCGCATTCGCGGCCGGCCAGGATGAACACGGTCAATGGATGCACGGCCAGGACTGGCGCGAAGGCACCGTTGGTCGCCTGATGGAGCCGGCGCCGGCCGTATTTGCCGCCAGGGCGAGCGTCACTGACGTGATCGCGACGCTGCGCCCGGTCGTATCGCACACCCTGGTCACCTACGTCTTCGTTGTGGACGACGCCAAGCGCCTGATCGGGCTGGTCGCATTCCGTGAGCTTGCGTTCGCGCAGCCAACCCAGCGGCTCGATGAAATCATGGTCGCGCGGCCGTTTGCGCTGCGACCGGATGCCGACGTGTTCGAGGCGATGCGCGAAGTCGTCAAGCGTCACTACCCGGTCTACCCGGTTTGCGATGGCGATGGTCGCCTGCTGGGTCTCGTTCGCGGCGCCGTGCTGTTCGAGGAGCAGGCGTTCGAGATCAGTGCGCAAGCGGGCGCGATGGTCGGTGTCGAACGCGAGGAGCGCCTGACTACGCCGTGGCGGCGCGCATTGCGTTTTCGCCATCCATGGCTGCAGGTGAACCTGGTGACGGCCTTCGTCGCCGCGAGTGTCGTCGGTTTGTTTCAGGGCACGGTGAACCGCATCGTCCTGCTCGCGGTGTTCATCCCGGTGCTGTCGGGCCAGTGCAGCAACACCGGTTGCCAGGCACTCGCGGTCACCTTGCGCGGCATGACACTCGGCGAACTCAATCCGTCGCGCGCGCGTGGTCTGTTGTGGAAGGAAGCGTGGCTCGGATTTCTCAATGGGTCGCTGACCGGCCTCGTTGCAGCCGCCGGCATGTTCTGGCTCGCGCACCACCAGCAACACCCGCAGGCGCTGACACTGGCGGGGATCACCTTCATCGCGATGGCCGGAAGCTGTGCCGTGTCCGGCTTCGCCGGCGCGGCCGTGCCGATGACCCTGAAGCGGCTCGGAGCGGATCCGGCAACTGCATCGAGCATCTTCCTGACCACGGCGACCGATGTGGTCAGCATGGGTTTGTTCCTCGGTCTCGCTGCGTGGCTGATCGCAACCTAGCTTCGCGTGCTCGCAGGGTCGCGCGCGGCGACGTGCATCAACCTGTTCGCATCGCGTCGACCCAGCGCATTGCAAAACTTGCCCTGCTGAAGGTCGCTCGTTTTTTCAATTGCGGCGCAGTCTCGCGACTGGCTTTCCCTGCGCTGAATGCGATCGCGCCATGCCCGACGCTCTTAACGCGGATAAAACCTTCGTCGGCACATGATTGATGAAGGTGGCCTCGCCAAACAGATGGCGGGTTGCCTTGAAAGGTTTTCCATTACCGCAGGGTCTCTATTCCTGCATCGGCGCGTTGCGATGCAGCATTCGACGGATCGAGCTACACGTGAGCCGAGCTGCGGATAAAACAAGCAGAAATCGATGTCCAACGTCGATGCATCCAAAACATGGTGCATGCCGTAGTAGTTGACGACACAACGCCGGGCAACCGGCAACAACCCGGCGGGCACCCCTGCCCGCACAAACCCAAGTAACGGAGATACTCGAATGTCCAGCAAGATCGGCAATACCCTCGGCCTCGCGATCGGTGCCGCGTTCATCGGTTCGCTTTCGCTCAGCCAGCTCGCTGCCGCCAGCCCGGCGTTCCAGG